>JAGXAJ010000106.1 GCA_018971625.1 Pseudomonadota bacterium | reverse complement strand
CCCGCTTCAAATCGCGCTGCAATGTCATCGGTGAGCGACAACACGCCTCAAGCACCTTGCGATCTTTCCTCGAAAGGCAGACTTCTCTTGCTTCGGGTATCATCCCGACCTTGAATCACGACTCACGTTCCAAGAAAAGCGGGTACTAGCCTTGTCCGCCGCGTAACGCCCGTCATCGATGCGGTTGTCTCAAAGATTTCAGAACCCCATCTTGAGCCAGCGAAGGTCGCCAGCAAGGCAATGATCGATGCTGTCAATAAGCAAGGCGATTCTCGTGCGTGGGGCCAAGCTGTTGTGCAGGCATGCAAAGCTCTTCGGGGCGCGATTGGCGCTGGCGGGGTTACGCTTAAGGAAGCTCCCGATGAGTTGCTCGCCGAACTGGAAGAGCTCGCAACAAAGCTCTCTACTTTCGAAGAGATACACGGAAAAGCTAAAGCACTTGTCCTTGGTTGGATTCCGACCTTCATCTACATAGCCGATTTTCCTGAACTTTCGGGCCACCAGAATCTCGCTGAGTATGTGAGGCGACGCGAAGAGAATCAGGCAGCAACCGAGGCGGAGAAAAATTTTGCTAAGCTCGCCAAGGTGTCGGGCTTCGACCCAAAAGAAATAAACTCTCTTCAGAGTGATCACGAAAAACGTCAGACACTTCTGAGCAGAGCCAGCGCGCTCATCACCCAAGAAATGCGTAGACTCTGGAAAGATCGAAAACTTACTGTCCGCTTCTCCGCTGACGGACCGCACCTTGACACATTGGTTTACGATGAGAACGCGGAGTACCCGGTTGAGGTAAATCTCGATGAGCGCAGTCGGGGATTCCGATGGTTCTTTTCCTTTTACGTCACTTTTTCGGCTGACACTCAAGGAGGGGCAGCGAGCAACGCGGTCCTATTGCTCGATGAGCCCGGCCTTTACCTTCACGCACGCTCGCAAGAGGATTTGCTCGTCCATTTTCGTTCTGACTACAAGAATCAGATCATCTACACGACACACTCGCCGTTTATGATTCCGCCTGACAAGGTCGAAATAGTTCGCACGGTCAACATTTCGGACAAAGGTACCGAGGTTACTAAAGACCCCAGCGGTGACGCGCGCACGCTTTTCCCACTTCAGGCAGCCTTAGGATACAACCTTTCACAGACATTGTTCGTCGGCGCCGCCAATTTGGTCGTCGAAGGTGTCACGGATTTTTGGATTCTCTCTTCAATCAATGACTACCTTCGTGAATCGGGAAAGGTCCCTTTGGTTGACAAGATGGTACTGACGCCTGCTGGAGGCGCTGGCAAGGTGAGCTACATGACATCGCTGCTAGCGTCGCAAGAGCTGGACGTGATCGTTCTTTTAGATGACGACAAGGCCGGGCACGAGCAACGCGATGAGCTTGTAAAATCCAAGGTCTTGCGCGAGACCTCGCTGTTGTTTACCTCAGCTGCTTTTGACACCGCTCCCGCTGAAGCTGACATTGAGGATATAATTGATCCGACCCTTTACGCGGAGTTGATCGAGAAAACCTATGCCAAGGAATTGCAAGGAAAGATCCTCAGACTAAACGCCAAGATTCCGCGCATCGTGAAGCGATACGAGGAAGCGTTTGAGGCAGTGGGAATCAGTTTTTTCAAATCGCGGCCTGCGCGCGAATTCATGGTTCAGATGGGAAAGGACCCATCAAAGGTCTTGACTGCGCCGAGCATCGAGCGGTTCGAGCGCCTCATTAAGGAGGTGAACTCCCGCTATGAGAAGCACAAAGCGGCGGGCCGAAAGCCCTTCCAATGAGCCTGTCAGTTCAGGCGCGACGACACTAACGTCGTTGATCATTTCCCGCGTCGAAAGCGAGGGCGGATGAGGGGTGGCCACCGAACTGCATTTGGTGCCACCCTCTCCCACAAGGGGAGAGGAAAAGATCAATCTTGGATTTTGGAGAAGTCCGCGACCGCGCGCGTGGCGGCGCGGATTTCGTTAAGCAGCTTCAGGCGATTTTCGCGCACCTTGGCGTCGTCGTCGTTGACCTTGACCTTGTCAAAGAACGCATCGACCGCCGGGCGTAGCTTTGCCATCGCGCTCATCGCGCCGGCGAAATCTTCCCTCGCTACGGCGGCGCCCGCCTCGGCCTTGACCTCGCCGATGGCCTTGGCGAGCACCTTTTCCTCATGGAGCCTGTACAACGCCGCATCCGGCGTGCCGTCGAAGCTGCGCTTGTCCTTTTTCTCCTCGATCGAGAGGATGTTGCTGGCGCGCTTGGTGCCCGCCAGCAGGTTCTTGCCGTCATCGCTGTCGAGGAATTTGCCGAGCGCTTCGACGCGGCGGACAACCATCAGGAGATCGTCCTGATCGCCCAATGCAAATACGGCATCGACGAGATCGTGACGCGCGCCCTGCTCGCGAAGCTGGACCTTTAAGCGATCAGCAAAGAAGGAGAGCAGATCGGCGGTAAGCGTGTCCATCGCGAGCTTAGTGAATTCTTCGCTGCTCAACCGTTCCGTGGCATTCGAAACGGCCGAAAATTGAGCCAAAGGCGGGACAGATTCAAACATGAAAGGTCCCGCGACCGCTTCGAGGCGACTAAGTCGCCTGTTAAACTCTTCGTATGCTTCTGCTCTCTCGGTATACTTGTCTTCATCCTCGTGAGATCCTAAGTCAGGATTGCCTATCTGATGCATTCCGATTAGGTCGCGATTTCGATCAATGAACCCGTCGCTGTTCAAAAACAGCATATAACGGGGCTCGGTCCACTCGGCCGCACCATCCTCCGTTTGAGGATCCCACGTTGCTGCAAGTTGCGAATACCCGTGTTCGGGTCGAAAGCTAAAGTAAACCGCCAAGGTTATAGCTTTGAAAAATAGATCGCTGAGAGATGCACGAACAGAATTGGAAAGGACCAACCTGATTACGCCCAGCGCCGCGCGTCGCAACGCAAACGGGTCCTTGCTGCCCGTCGGCTTCTCATCGATCGCCCAGAAGCCCATCAGCGTATCGATCTTGTCGGCGAGCGAGACGGCCACCGATACCGGATCGGTCGGCACGCGATCGGCTGGTCCTTGCGGCTTGTAGTGCTCCTCGCTCGCGGCGGCGACGGAAGCATCTTCGCCCTGCGCCAGCGCGTAGTATTTTCCCATCAGGCCCTGCAGCTCCGGGAATTCGCCGACCACTTCGGTCAGCAAATCCGCCTTGGCCAGATGCGCGGCTCGTTTTACCTTTTCGACATCGGCGCCGACCAACGGCGCGATTTCGGCGGCGAGCCGTTCGATGCGCTTGATGCGCGCGCCCTGTGTGCCCAGCTTCTCGTGGAACACAATGTTGTCGAATTTCGGCAGCCTCGCCTCAAGCTTCGTCTTGAGATCGCTTTCGTAGAAATACTTGGCGTCACTCAGCCGCGCGCGGATCACGCGCTCGTTGCCGGAGACGATCGCCTTGCCGCCGTCGCTCGCCTCGATATTGGCGGTGAGGATGAACTTGTTGGTGAGTTTTCTCGTGCCGGGATCGCTGACGACAAAGCATTTCTGGTTGTTGCGGATGGTGGCGCGGATCACCTCGTCCGGAATCGACAGAAATTCCTCGTCGAACGATCCCATCAGCACCACCGGCCATTCCACCAGCCCCGCGACTTCGTCGAGCAGCACCTGGTCCTCGACCAGTTCGAAATTCTGCGCCTGCGCCAATGTTTTTGCGTCGGTCCGAATCACGTCCTTGCGGCGCTCGGGATCGAGCACAACCTTTGCATCGAGCAGTTTGGCTTCGTAGTCCTCGAAACGGCGCACCGTGATTTCCGCCGGCGCCATGAAACGATGGCCGCGTGTGGTGCGGCCGGCCTCGAGGCCGTCGACCGCGAATGACACCACGTCGGTTTCTTCGGTCTCCAGCCCGAAGGTCGCGATGATCGCGTGCAGCGGCCGCACCCATTGCAGCGCACCGGGCTTACCCGAGCGCTCGCCCCAGCGCATCGATTTCGGCCACGGGAAGGTGCGGATGATCACCGGCAGCACCTCGGCCAGCACGTCGAGCGTGGCGCGGCCCGGCTTCTCGATCAGCGCTATGTAAAAGTCGCCCTTCTTCGGATCGCGCTGGATTTTCGCTTCCTCGATCGAGGCAAGGCCGGTGGCTTTGAGGAATCCCTGGATCGCCGCATCCGGGCCACCGACGCGCGGGCCCCTGCGCTCCTCCTTCAGATCGGATTGCCGCGCCGGAATGCCGTGCACCGTCAGCGCCAGCCGCCGCGGCGTCGCAAACGCTTTCGCGCCTTCATAGACCAGCCCCTCGGCAACCAGCCTGTCGGTGACCATGCGGCGCAGATCATCCGCCGCCTTCGCCTGCATGCGCGCGGGAATTTCCTCGGAAAACAGTTCGAGCAGGAGGTCGGGCATATTTTACTTCCCGCCCTCGCCTTGAGGGTAAGGGTCGCCTTCCAGCGCGTGGGATTGAATCATATGCCTTATCGTTTGTTGCCCCCCACCCCCGACCCCTCCCCGCAAGGGGGAGGGGAAAAGAGAGGCATAGAATTCTTGGGAGAACACTTCGAGGAGATTGATCATCGAGGCAACTCTTTGCGCGGACGGCGCGACTGACGAGAACGGCGCTGTTTCTTCTCCCCTCCCCCTTGCGGGGAGGGGTTGGGGGTGGGGGGCAACGCAGACTGAATCTCGGTCAATACGCCTTCGAGATTTCCAAGCACGTCGTGATTCCAGAATCGCAAAACGCGATATCCCGCGGCTTCGATCTGACGCTGGCGCGACGCGTCCTGCGCCTGCTGCTGATTATGCTGACCGCCATCGAGTTCGATGACAATTTTCGCCTTGCGGCTGGCGAAGTCGACGATGAACGGGCCGACAAGCGCCTGCCTGCGAAAATGCGATCCTGACAGTGCGATGTCATGGCGAAGCCTTTGCCAGAGCACGCGCTCGGCATCAGTCGGCTGCACGCGCATCTGCCGCGCGAATTGTCGCTGGCGATCGGTCATTGCTTGCGAGCTAATCATAGACGTCATCGCTTGTGGACCCCCACCCCCAACCCCTCCCCGCAAGGGGGAGGGGAAAAGAGGGGCTCGAAATTTTTCTTTGGACATCAGTTAAACTCTTTTGCACTCGCGGCGCGAGTGACGAGGACGGCGCGGCGGCTTCTCCCCTCCCCCTTGCGGGGAGGGGTCGGGGGTGGGGGGCAACGCGCACTGAATCTCGGCCAACACCCCATCGAGATTTCCCAGCACGTCGTGATTCCAGAATCGCAGCACGCGATAGCCGCCGGCTTCGATCTGGCGCTGGCGCGATGCATCCTGCTGCCAATTATGCTGACCGCCGTCGAGTTCGATGACAATTTTCGCCTTGCGGCTGGCGAAGTCGACGATGAACGGACCGACGAGCGCCTGCCTGCGAAAATGCGATCGCGCGAGCGCGATGTCATGGCGAAGCCGTTGCCAGAGTACGCGCTCGGCATCAGTCGGCTGCACGCGCATCTGCCGCGCGAATTGTCGCTGGCGATCGATCATTGCTTGCGAGCTAATCATAGACGTCATCGCTTGTGGACCCCCACCCCCGACCCCTCCCCGCAAGGGGGAGGGGAGCAGAGAAGTTGCGCTAACTCGCCCTGCCCGCTTCGGCGTGCACCCAGGCTTCGCCGCAGGCTTTGGCGAGTTCGCGCACGCGCATGATGTAGCTCTGGCGTTCGGTCACCGAGATCACGCCGCGGGCATCGAGCAGGTTGAAGACGTGGCTGGCCTTGATGCACTGGTCGTAGGCCGGCAGCGCCATCAAATGTTCTTTGCGGTCGCTGCCCTTCCAGCCGTCCTCGAGATATTTCCGGCAGGCGCCTTCGGCCATCCTGAACTGATCGAACAGCATCGCGGTGTCGGCATATTCGAAATTGTGCCGCGAATATTCCTGCTCGGCCTGCAGGAATATCTCGCTGTAAAGCACCTTCTCGTCGCCGTCGCGACCGTTGAAGTTGAGGTCCATGATGCGGTCGACGCCCTGCAGATAGCAGGCAAGCCGCTCCAGCCCGTAGGTGAGTTCGCCGGCAACCGGCGCGCATTCGACGCCGGCGACCTGCTGGAAGTAGGTGAACTGCGACACCTCCATGCCGTCGCACCAGCATTCCCAGCCCAATCCCCACGCGCCCAAGGTCGGGCTTTCCCAGTCGTCTTCGACAAAGCGGATGTCGTGCAGCGCCGAATCGATGCCGATTGCGGCGAGCGATTTGAGATAGAGCTCCTGCAGGTCCGATGGCGACGGCTTCAGGATCACCTGGAACTGGTAGTAGTGCTGCAGCCGGTTGGGATTTTCGCCATAGCGGCCATCCTTCGGCCGGCGCGAGGGCTGCACATAGGCCGCGTTCCATCGCTTCGGGCCGAGCGCGCGCAAGGTCGTCGCGGGATGAAAGGTGCCGGCGCCCACTTCCATGTCATAGGGTTGCAGGATCACGCAGCCGTAATCCGCCCAATAGCGCTGCAGCGTCAGGATCAATCCCTGGAACGAGCGTTCCGGGCGCATATGCGGGGGTATGGCGTCCATCGTTCCGATTCGGCAGCCTTCAAAAGGGGCGGCAGGCGCGCGGGACCGTATCGGCGGGGGAACCGGGAATCAAGGAATGTCGGGCGGAATCGCCGCGAAATACGGCGAACAACGCAATTGCGATTCCTGAGGTGATGCCACGCTGGAGCCCGTTCCGATAGAATCGGGACGGGCTCCAGATTCTTGTTTGACGCGTTTTCTTTACGCGAACCGGTGTCCACTTCGCTCGAAAACGCTCTGACCATCGCGCCAGCAATGCGGGCGACAGATGGAGATCGTTAGCCATGAGGACCTACGCTTCGGGAACTTCGGGCGATCCAAGACATTGGCTTTCCCGAAGATCGGTGCTCCGGCGTTCGGGCTCGCCAGCGATGGGATTGTGAACGAGAGACGCCGAAGGGTCTCGTCAACGGACCCGCCTCCAAGCTTGCTCGCCGGTCCTCGGAGGGTCATGCCCGACCTCGAGGCCGGCGCAAGTGATTCTAGGGGCAGATTTCCGCTTTCCTAGAAGCGATTGCTCGCGTTCGTCATGCCCGGACTTGTTCCGGACATCCACGTCTTTGCTGGAGCAAAAACAAGAAAGACGTAGATGGCCGGGACGAGCCCGGCCATGACGACGGCATTGGCTTTCAGCCCGGCCGATAAGCGCCGGTAGCGGGATCGCGCCGCAAGGTCGGGATATCACGCGACCGCGCCGCTTCGGCGACCCGTGCCAGGCGCGCTTCTTCCAATTCCCTGTTGACCTTCAGCGCGGTTCGGTAGGCCCAACGGACCACGGCCAATCCGCCAAGGGCACCCGCGATTGCGACAATCGGCATCGCTCGATCCTTCTCAACCATGCGTCACGCCCCCTCGAAGCCATTGTCGCGCACGGGACGCTTTCCCGCAATCGTCTTTTGCGGGACCAAATGGCGCAGTTTTTGTTTCGACCTCATGTGAACAGACCTTCACATCGGTCGAAAGCGCAACGTTAAAACCCGAATTTCGCCCAGATTGCCCGGGCTTCCAGCGCCGAAATCACTTCATCCGGCAAGCCCGCGATAGCGTCGGATGATTGCAGCATGGTCGCGCCCGCCGATCTGCGCCGGAGCAGGCCAGACAGCAGGCCGGCGGAGGGCGCGATCACAGGCGTCCTCACCTTGTCGCCATAACGCCCGCGCAAGGTCGAGCGCAGATCGCCAATCGCATCCGCAAGCCCGAGGGAGATCGCGGTCTTTCCGGCCCAATATTCGCCGGTGAACAGAACATCGTCGCCGCCCTTGAGCCTGGCGCCGCGGCTTTGCTTGACGAGCGCGATGAAGATCGCGTGGATCTCGCGCTGGAGCGCTTTGACGCGCGCGACGTCGTCGGGGTTTTCCGGCAGGAACGGATCGAGCATGGCCTTGTGGGCGCCGGCGGTATAGAGCCGCCGCTCGACGCCGATCCTCTTGATCAGTTCCTGGAACCCGAAGGTTCCGCCGACCACGCCGATCGATCCCAGAATCGAGGACGGATCGCAGAAAATCTCGTCGCCCGCGCAGGCGATCATGTAGCCGCCGGACGCCGCGACGTCCTCGACAAACACCAATACCGGCAATTGCTTTTCCGCCGCCAGCTGCCTGATCCGCAAATAGATCTGGCGCGACTGCACCGGCGAGCCGCCGGGCGAATTGATCACCAGCGCCACCGCCTTGGCATTCTTGCTGCCGAATGCACGCTCGAGCACGCGCGCAACACCGGCCAGCGACATGCCCGGCCGCAACGGCGTCACCGCGCCGATCACGCCGGAAAGCCGGACCACCGGCACCACGGGAATCCCCGGCTGAAAGCGCGCCGGAATCAAATCCTTCAGCGTCTCGATCAGAGAGCCCTCCCGCCGCTCGCCCGTTCGGTCCGTCATGTCACCACCTCTGGTTAATCATTCTTTACCACGCGACTGCCATTGAAGTGGCGGAGCGCTTGCTATATCAGGCTGCAGCGATCAGCGGAGAAAGACATGAAAATCTATTTGTTGATGCTGCTGATCGGCGCCCTTCTGACCGCCATTCACTTCACATCCGCTGCGGAACAACGCTCGGAAACGCGCCCGCAATAGCCGGGCCGCTCAAGATCCGGCCGTTCCTGAAACCGCCAGCGGCAATGCTCCGTTCCCGGCCAGGATATCCTGCACCTTTTTGTTGGGTACGGCTCGCTCATCGTTGAGCATCAGCGCCGGATAGATCTGCAGTGGCGCCTTGCTGCCCTTGGTGGCGCGCACCAGCACGCGAATCGCGGGCGAGGCCGCATCGCCATGAACCGGCAGAATCGCAAGGCCGCCGAAACCACGGCCGAACGCCGCCAGCACTTCGGCCAATCCATCGGCGCGCCAGATCAGGCTGAGTGCGCCGCCTGATTTCAGCGTCCGCCGCGCCGCGCCAATCCAGCTCTCCAGCGTCGTTGCGCTCGCGACATGGGCCAATTCCCGGGCCGCTTGCGGCGAAGCGCGGTGCCGCGCCGGATCGTTGAACGGCGGGTTCATCAGCACGACGTCGACACTGTCAGGGGCAAGGCCAGCGGCTGCGAATGCATCGGCGCCACCGCTTACGTCGAGCACGATGGTTTCGGCCGCGATGCCGTTGGCGCTGGCATTGCCGCGGGCAAGCTCGGCAAGTTGCGGCGCGATCTCGACCAGCAGTAGTGTTATGCCGGCCACCCGCCTGGCGACCGCGAGGCCGGCTGCGCCGACGCCGGCGCCGAAATCGGCGACGCGATCGCCTGGTCGGGCCGGTGTTGCCGCCGCCAGCAATACGGCATCGTGGCCGGCGCGATGACCCGACTTGGGCTGACGCAGCCGCAACTGCCCGCCAAGAAACCCGTCCTCGGTGAATTCGCCGGCCGACAACCCGTTGGCGCGGTCAGTCATCGGCCCGCAGTTCGTGCGCCAGGCCGGCGTCGTGGAGAATCTGGCGGGCCGCGAGGTTGTCGTCCTCATGGACCAGAATCCGGCGTGGCAGCACCCCGAGCGAGCCTTCGATAATGCTCATGTTCTGGTCCAGCACCAGATGATGGATGTTGGCGCCATCGAGCAGCGCGCCAATTGCCGACACCAGCACGATATCGTTGGTTCGAACCAATTCCCGCAACCCTGACCTCTCCTGCTTTCGGCGACTGGCGAGACTTTGCGGCGCATGTCAACCGCCCCGTTGCGGCTTCCTGCCCTTGCCGCGCTAGCCGGCGCTTTCTATGGTGTCCAAGCATAGTGCGATTTGGGCAAATGTGGAGACCGGCGTGGCGGTTATTGTACCCTTCGAGAGCCCCTCGAACGCTTCGATCGACCAGCTGGTCGAGCTGGTCGCCGCCGATATGGAGCGCGTCAACGCCACCATCCTGTCGCGGACCGGCTCCGAAGTGACCATGATCCCCGAGGTTGCAAATCATCTGATCTCCTCGGGCGGAAAGCGGCTGCGGCCGATGCTGACACTGGCGATGGCAGGCCTCACCGGCTATTCCGGCGACGGCCATATCAAGCTCGCGGCCTCGGTCGAATTCATGCACACCGCCACGCTGCTGCATGACGACGTGGTCGACGAAAGCGAATTACGGCGCGGCAAGCTGTCGGCGCGGATGCTGTGGGGCAACGAGGCGAGCGTGCTGGTCGGCGATTTCCTGCTCGGCCAGGCCTTTCGCATGATGGTCGAGGTCGGCTCCTTGCGCGCGCTCGACATCCTGTCGGCGGCGGCGGCGACCATCGCCGAGGGCGAGGTGATGCAGCTGGCCGCGGCCAAGAACACCGCGACCACCGAGGACGAATATCTCGCGGTGATCCGCGGCAAAACCGCCGAATTGTTCGCGGCCGCCTGCGAGGTCGGCCCGGTGCTGGCCAACCGGCCGAAGGCCGAACAGACCGCGTGCCGCTCGGTTGGCATGAATCTGGGCATCGCCTTCCAGCTGGTGGACGACGTGCTCGACTATGGCGGCAAGGCCGCCAAGCTCGGCAAGAACATCGGCGACGATTTCCGCGAGGGCAAGATCACGCTGCCGGTGGTGCTGGCGTTCCGCCGCGGCAACGATTCCGAGCGCGCCTTCTGGGTCAAGGCGCTGGAGCGCGGCGAGATCGGTAATGCCGACCTCGATCACGCCGTTGGCTTGATGACCAAGCACCGCGCACTTGAGGACACCATCAGCCGCGCCCAGCACTACGGCGCGATGGCGGTCGACGCACTGGCGCTATTTCCGGGCTCGCCAATGAAGACGGCGCTGGAGCAGGTGGTGGCGTTCTGCCTGGCACGATCGCATTGATTCTGTTCAATTTAGACGTCGCGCCGCAGACGTTGCCCAACGGCCCTCGCAGGGCGGCCAGCACTAGATTTTGCCGCACCGTTTCGCAACCAGTGTGGCTTTTGCGCCACTACAATCCCGCCTGAATCAGTTATGGTGGTTTCAGAATATCGCGTGAAATTAACGCTTCGAGATAACGCGAAGCTACTGGAAAACTGGGGAACGATAATGAAGAAGTTTTTGTTGGGTACGGTTGGTTTGGTGGCACTGGGCATGGCGGCGGGACCCGCCTCCGCCGCGGATCTCGCGGCGCGCCCGGTCTACACCAAGGCTCCCCCGATGGTTGCGCCAGTCTATGACTGGACCGGGTTCTACATCGGCGCCAACGGCGGCTGGGGATCGAGCCACAATTGCTGGGACCTCACCACCGCAGGCGGCACATTCGT
>JAGXAJ010000029.1 GCA_018971625.1 Pseudomonadota bacterium | reverse complement strand
TTGGGCACGCCGAGCACTTTCGCCAGCAATTCACTGACTGCGCGATTGGCCTCGCCGCCTTCGGCGATGGCGCGGACGCGAACCTTGAGCACCGAGCGACCATTGGCCAGCGTCTCGATGCCGTCAATGTCGTCGCGGCCGCCGCGCGGCGTCACGCGTAACGCAACGCTGACGCCTTGGGTGGAATATCGCCAAGGATCCATGCGCGGTCAGAACACCACCGGATAGATGTAATAAACGATCACCTTCTGCAGGAACAAGATGATCAGGATCAGGATGATCGGCGAGATGTCGAGGCCGCCGAGATTGGGCATGACCGACCGGATCGGCGCCAGCAGCGGTTCTGTAATGCGGAACAGGAACTCCGATACCGCCGCCACGAACTGGTTGCGCGTATTCACGACATTGAAGGCGACCAACCAGGACAGGATGGCGGACGCGATCAGAAGCCAGATGTAGAGTTGGAGAATGAGGAGAACGATGTCGAGAACGGCACGCATGAAAGACTTGCTCGCAGGTTTCGGTCGCGGATTCGACCACCCGCTAAATATCGGTTCCCCTCCGGGCAAACAAGGGAAGTTCCGGGACAAAATGACCCGGAAAACAACGATTTCGGCGTTCTTGACTTGCCCTTGGCGCGGATTGTAAATGACGACGATCGCTCGCCGCCGCTATTCGAGGCGGCCGCGGAAGGGGCCATAGCTCAGCTGGGAGAGCGCGTCGTTCGCAATGACGAGGTCGGCGGTTCGATCCCGCCTGGCTCCACCAAACTACTCAGCTCTTCCGGCTCCGCGTAGAGCTGGCTCACAATCTCCGAAGAGCACCAAGGCGGTTTCTTATTCCGCGGCTTCCAACATCACGGACATCGGCATGCGCGTCAGCCAGCCGTCGAGGAAGCGCTTCAGCCAGGCGCGCTCGGTCACGTCATGCACCGCGCGGTCGGCAAAATGATGATGGCGTTCGCGCGCGCCCGGCAATGTCAGGCGATCGCACCCATGTGTGGTCCAGCTATGCATCATGGCGTAGGTCACGTCGGGATGAAACTGGAAGCCGAAAGCGTGGCCCAGCTGGATTGCCTGGACCGGAAAATCGCTTCCTTCAGCCAGCAAATCGGCGCCGGCCGGCAGCTCGAAACCCTCGAGATGCCAGTGATAGACATGGCTTGGCCAGCCGGGACATACGACGTGACCCAGGGCCGTCGGCCGGATCGGATAGTAGCCCATCTGTGTACGGCCTTGCCGATGCGGCGCCACGGCGGCCCCGAGCTGCTTGGCAAGCATTTGCGCGCCGAGGCAGATTCCCATGAACGGTCGCTGTTCCCGCAGCGGCACCGCGATCCAGTCGATCTCGCGGCGAACGTAATCGTCGGAATCGTTGGCGCTCATCGGACCGCCGAAAATGACCGCGCCGGCATGACGGTCCAGGGTTTCCGGCAGGGGATCGCCGAACCGCGGACGTCGGATGTCGAGCGGGTAGCCGAGCGCCCGCAACGCGTTGCCCACGCGCCCCGGCGTCGAGGCTTCCTGGTGCAACACAATCAGGACCGGCAACAAGCGCTGCGCCGGACCATGCCGCAAATCTTGCCGCAATTGCTGCATCGGGCCTGGGATCGTTTCAGGCGCGAGGAGAAACCTGCCGGGAAAGCGCAGTTTGGTTTCAGCGTTGGTTTTGACCGGTTGAAACGACATCTTTTTTCAAACTGATGGCCCCATTTGGCCAAAATCCTATCGAAGCAGATCTTAATTTCCTGTGACCTCTGGCACATTCAAGGCAACCCACGGACCAAGCGCGAACCGTGCGTTGCGTCGTTCGAAAATGCTGCAGGGATCGGTTAGAGCGTTTTCGAGCGAAGCGAATACCGGTTCGCGGAAAGAAAGCGCGTCAAAAATCCACCGTCCCGTTCCGATTCCATCGGAACGGAAAAGGCCTGGTTCAGCGTTTCCGCAGCTGGAAACGGCCAACCGCTGCCAGGATAAATCCGCGCGGAAAAAACCGCAGCATCAGCGGCAGCACCTTGATGCCGAGACCGGGCAGCACGACGCGCTTGTTGGCCATCAGACCGCGATAGCCGGCCTTCGCGACATCGGCCGCGGAGACGTTGAGGATCGCCGAATCGAAACCCGGCCTGAACCCCGCGCGCGCCTGAAACTCGGACGGTACCGGTCCGGGACACAACGTGGTGACGCGTACGCCGCGGCACGCCAGTTCGCCACGCAGCGCCTCCGAAAACGACAGCACATAGGCCTTGGATGCGTAATAGACCGCCATCCCTGGCCCCGGCAGGAAACCGGCAATCGAGCCGACATTGAGGATGCCGCCGCGATGCTTGATCAGGCTGTCGGAAAATCGCAGTGACAGTTCGGTCAGCGCGCGGATGTTGACGGCGATGATGTCGAGCTGTTCGGTGCGGTCGAGTTCGATCGCCTTGCCGAACAGGCCAAAGCCCGCATCGTTGACGACGTAATCGACCTCGACGCCGGCCGTGGCTAATGCCGCGGCGATCCGGTCACCGGCGTCGGGCTGTTCGAGATCGCAAGAGATGATGATCGGCTTTGAGCCGCCGGCAGCTTCGATTTCACCGGCCAGCATCGTCAGGCGATCGAGACGTCGCGCCACCAAGGCAACGCGATGGCCATGCAAGGCGAACACGCGCGCGAGTTCCGTGCCGATGCCAGCAGAAGCTCCGGTAATCAGCGTCACGCGCTCGGTCACGTTCGATCTCTTGACTGCATTGCGAGGCGGGCGGCCAACGCCGGGACGAAAACATACGCTTTAGGCGGCCGGCTCGCAGGCTGCAAGTCATCTGCCGGCACGGCGGCGTGACTTCACACACACAACGAGCATTGCACGCCCGATTCCGGCGGCTTTGTCACCGGCCCAACGTGCCGCCACATTAAAATTCCGTCATGTCCGGTGGCGAGCGTTCGCCGCCGCGCTCTATGTCGTGGCGCCAGCGCTATCCGAATTATCCTTGACGGGCGCCGGTTGCCGGGCGGCGACGGTGTGCTTGAGCTCGATCCGGTCGCGCGCGGACACGCCCAGCAGATCGGCCGCACGCCACACCACGTTATCCTCGAACTCACTGACCTGGCCGTCGGCATAGACCAGCTCCCACATCATCTCGATAATGCGAAGCCGGCCCTTTTCGTCCATCGAGCGCATGATAACGCTGGTGAAATGATAGAGATCGACCGCCTCGCCTTCGACCAGCGTGGCGGACGCGATCAACTGGTCCGCGGTGCCGGGATCCAGACCAAAATGACTCTCAAGCAGACTGTGAAGCTTGCGCTTCTCGACCGCGGACGGTTCGCCGTCGAGCGAGATGACGTGAATCAAAAGCGCGGTCGCCGCGAGCCGATAACCGGTGTCATCGAACTTTCGATCGCCTTGCGCGGCTGGAGAAACAACATCGGCAATGAATTGGCGTAGTCCTTCCAGCATCGTCCTGACCGAAATGAGGAGAACCTTAAGGCCGCGATCGCGGCTTACATGCCAATATATGGGGCAGAAATTCAACCCGCGCAATCCACGCCGGTTCCACTGCCGCATTACCTTTCGGCAATCCGGTCTGGTTTACCTCGCCCTGGTTTACCGGGAGAGGTTGAAATTCGCTGCAAGCGGATTTCAAGTGAGGGCAAGGCACCGCGTTCATCACGAATCAACATCTGCGGGAAGAGCCCCTCGCCCCGACCCTCTCAGAGCGAGTTTTGCTGGTCTCGACCCCGCAAGAGCGGACGAGGGAGTGCACCGCGCCCTTCTCCGACGAGATGATCTCAAGCAAGGCGTGGAAATGCGCGCGCACCAGATCGAACGCGGCGGGATCGCCGACCCGTTCATAAAGCGCGGTCGAGCCCTTGAGGTCGGTGAACAGGAATGTCAGCGAGGTGATCTTGAGACGCTGATCGATGTTGAGATTGTCGGCCTTGAAGACATCGCGAAAGGTCTGGTTGCTCAGCATCCGCTTGGCGGTGAGGAACGGCTTGCGTTTGCCGATCAACTGATGGAGCGCTTCGGCCGCGATGAACGCCGTCGGCAGCACGCGCATGCCGGCCTGATTGTCGAGCGACAGCCGCAGCGGCCCCGGCCGCATCACCATGGTTCCGACCGGCGCATGTGCCTTGTTGTAGATCAGCGAGAGCTGCTGGCGTTCCCTGGTCGGCTCGCCCTGAACGTCGATGAACTGGGTGGAATGCGTCACCGGCTCGAATACGATGACGAAGTGCGGCGGCAATTGCAATGACAACTGGGCCTTCTCTCCCGCCGCCAGCTCAAGCGCATCCAGCGTCACTTCCTCGGTCAACGACTCGAACGATTCCCTGTTGAGATCGACGCCGGAGCTCCAGAATATCTGTTTGAAATATTCCCAGAGCGGCAGCGTCGTGGGGTCGTGCGCCGCGATGCGCCTGATCCGGGCACTGACGGTAAAGGCAACCTCGACCTGCTCGTCGACGGATGCTTCGTAACCGCAGGCACACAGGCCGCAATGATAGTCATCGTGCCGCAATGATTTGAGCGTGCTGTGGGCGTCGAGCACGCCACCGCAACCGGGGCACAGCACGTTCCAGGTCAGATCGAACAGCCCGAGCCGCGACGCATGGAGGAAGCCCGAAATGACCCGTTCTTCATCGAGCCCGGTATGCTTCGAGAAATCGAGAACATTGATCCGGTTTGATTTCGTGGTTCTCACCGGTCTCGATCAGGCGTGCAATCGCATCGGCGACCGCCGGGTCCGCCGTCTGCTTCAGCACCGAAACTGGGCCTGGGTGTCATTCATGACATGAGTTTAGGCCGCAGTGGGCCCCCCTCCAAGTGACGGTTCTGTGCGATGCCGTCGGCGCTCGATCTGAAACATCGGCGAGCGTTCGGGCTGCGTCGTGACCACGCCCACCGGCATCACCGGCGTCTGGTCGAGCAGCGTGACGCGAAACGCGCCGATTATCTTGGCCAGCGCCAATGTCGCTTCGGCCAGCGCGAAATGCGCGCCGATGCAGACGCGGGGGCCGACGCCGAACGGCAGATAGGCAAAGCGGTCGGGCGGCGGCGCCGGCGGCATGAAGCGTGTGGGGATGAAAGCGTTGGGATTCTGCCAGAGCTTTTCATGACGATGCAGCAGCCACGGCGCCATCAGGATCACGTCGCCCTTCTCGATCGAGAGCTCGCCAATCCTGTCGGGGCCCAAGGCGGCACGCGCGATCAAAAACGCCGGCGGATAAAGCCGCATCGTCTCGTCAAGCACGGCGCGGGTGAATTTCAGCCGGTCGAGATCATGCACGCCGCTCGCACCGGCGTCGCGGACTTCATCGGCGACTTCTTGCTGCGTGGCGGGATCGAGCGAGAGCAGATATAGCGACCAGAACAGGGCCGTGGCGGTGGTCTCGTGGCCGGCCAGGATCATCGTCGCGACCTCGTCGCCGAGCTGCTTGTCGGTGAAAGCCTGCCCGGTCTCGGGATCGCGTGCTGCATCCATCAGGTCGAACAGGTCGCGCGAGGGCGCGTTGGCATCCTTGCCGGCGGCACGGCGCTCGGCGATCAGCATCGCGATGAACCGGGTCCAGCGCTTACGGAAGCGGGCGCGAAAAAAATCCTGCGGGCTCGGCCATGACAGCGGCAGCACCATGTCGAGGAAATGCGGCCGCGCCAGCCGCGCGCCATACTCCGCCACGAAGTCGCGCAATGCCGCACCGTGGCGGGCCATGCCGAATGAAAACATGGTGCGCCCTGCAATCTCAAGCGTCATGCGCTGCATCACTTCACGCAGATCGACCGCGGCGCGGCTGCTGGCATCGAGTTTGGCGATGGTCTCGTCAATCACCGCGATCATGTGCGGCGCCAGCATCGAGACCGCGCGCGGCGTGAATGCCGGCGCGAGTGTACGGCGCTGATGTTTCCAGGCCCGCCCTTCGGCGATCAACACCCCCCCGCCGAGCACCGGCCGCAACACCCGGATGCCGGCTGGCGTCCGGGTGTAATTCTCGTAATTGTCGACCAGCACATGCCGGATTGCATCGGGACTGTTGAAGATGAAGCTGCTGCGGCCGAAGAAACCGCCCTGGATGATGTCCTCTTCATAGGCGCGCTGGCCCCAGGCTCCGAATGCGTTCTTGCGCATCGCCGCCAGCCGCCCGAATGCAGTCAGGTCGTGCGGCGCGCGGGGCGGGCTTGGTGGCACCAGTGGAGCGCGCGGCACCCGGATATTGCAGGTTTCGACGATGCTCACGGCGGTCCTCGCAATAAGGATCGGAACGTTAGATCGACCGTGTGTCCGCGACGCGGCAATGTCGCATTGCTTGCGGCTCAAACAAACCTCATCACGGGATACACAGCTAGTAAGTCAGCGGCGCGACCGCAATCGGGTTTTCAGAGGCCGGCCATGCCCGCGCGACGATCTGCTCCCTGATTGAAAGGCCGCGACCGGACGCTCTGCCTCCGCAGCCGTAAGCCGCATGGTGAGAGTAGTCGCCGGGCACTGCGCGCTTCATATCCGCGGGCTGTTGGCCGTCCCGCGCCGCTCAGGATATTCGCGGGCGACATGTCCATCTTCGGTCGGTTTCCAGCTTTTTCAGTGACTTAGCCGTGCCGGCGCACCGCTGATAGCCACCTGACCACTGGACAGCCAAGGACTTTCGCAGGCGTCCCTTCGGCGTCAAAGGGAATCACGGCCGGGCTTGCTCCGGCATCAACGAAACGGGTCATGACCGAGCAGGTGGAGCGTTCGACATTTACCGCTGACGGCATCACCGCCCCCGCTCCGGCACGCGATATTCCGGCGCATCTCGGCTCGCGAGCCTGTTGTCCAATCTGGGCCTTCTGATCCAGGGCGTCGGCGCCGCCTGGGCAATGACCCAGATGACCGCCTCGGCAGACAAGGTCGCGCTGGTGCAGACTGCCCTTATGCTGCCGGTTATGTTCATCTCGATGCCGGCTGGCACCATCGCCGATATGCATGACCGGCGCATCGTCGCGCTGATTTCGCTCGTGATCTCGCTTGCAGGTGCAACCGCCCTGTCCGTGCTGTTCTGGCTCGGCCGGGTTACGCCGGAAATTCTGCTGGCGTTGTGTTTCGTGGTCGGCAGCGGCATGGCGCTGTTCGGCCCGGCCTGGCAATCCTCCGTCAGCGAGCAGGTACCGGCGGAAACGCTGCCGTCGGCAGTGGCGCTCAACGGTATCAGCTATAACTTCGCGCGAAGCTTCAGCCCCGCGATTGGCGGCGTCATCGTCGCCAGCGCCGGCGCGGTCGCAGCCTTCGCCGCCAATGCGATACTCTACGTGCCGCTGTTCGCGGTGCTGTTTTGTGGCGCAGAACCATGCCGCCGTCGCGGCTGCCGCGCGAACGCCTCAGCCGCGCCATCGTGTCGGGCGTGCGCTACATCTCCAACTCACCCTCGATCCGTATCGTCTTGACGCGAACGCTGGTGACCGGCGTGCTCGGCGGTTCGGTCTCGGCGCTGATGCCGCTGGTGGCGCGCGATCTCTTGAATGGCAGCGCGCAGACCTACGGCATCATGCTCGGCGCCTTCGGTATGGGCGGTGATCGGCGGCCTCAATATCGCCGAAGTGCGCAAGTGGATGACCGGTGAGGCCGCGGTGCGCGCCTGCGCATTGTCGATGGGTGGCGCGATCGCCACGATCGCACTGAGCCGCGAGCCCGTGCTGACCGCGTCCGCTTTTGATGGTGGCGGGCGCATCCTGGATGCTGGCGGTCGCGCTATTCAATATCGGCGTACAGCTTTCGGCGCCGCGCTGGGTCGCCGGCCGATCGCTCCCGGCGTTCCAGGCCGCGATCTCCGGCGGCATCGCTTTGGGACGCTGGGAGCTGGGGCCGGCTGACCGACGCTGCCGGCGTGGAAATGGTGTTACTGGTTTCCGCCGCGCTGATGTTGCTCTCGCCGCTATTGGGACTGTTCCACTCTTTTCTGTAAAATTTATAGGCGTCGTTAGTCGCGACTCGGAAGACCTACTCCGCTCCCCCTTGCGGGGAAGGATCGGGGGTGGGGGATCGCAGGCACTGAGAACAAGACTCGAGTCGTGAGTTTGAAGATGCACATCCCCGGAATGACGACTACTGGCCGTGCTCGACCAGAACCTTCTCGCAGCCCCTGCTGATCCGGGACCGGTTCTGCTTGAGGCATGCGAGCACGGCCTGGTCGCCGTCATTTATCACCTTGCGGCAGTGACGCACCACGTCACGCGCACAGGCGTCATGGCCCGGTTGCTGCTGGGCCGCGGCCGGTGCAATCGAGGCCACCACGGCCAGAACAACAAACGGAACGATCAAAACAAACCTGGTCATCTTGCTGTGTCCTCACAAAGCGCTCCCGAGCGAAGTGGCGCCCGGTTCGCGTAAAGAAAACGCGCCACACAAAACTGGAGCCTTATCAGTTCTGACCCCATCAGAACCGATAAGCCGCCAAGGGGCGCGATCAAATTCCGACAGCCCCCAGCTCCGGCAGCCCGGTGCGTCAATGTTCCCGGGCGCCGCGTTCCCGACATGTTCGGCGGATTTGCCGCAGCGAAATTAGTTCGCGGAACCGGGCAGTGTTGTCACGGCGTTAACGTCTATTTCTCATTAATGACCCTGACGCAAGAGGCGGCTTGCGGGACTCGGTATTGGCAGTCGTTCATTGGCCGACGTCTATGGCAGACGCCCGGTCGTCATTTGAGTATGTAGAAAGAGTAAACATGCGTAGTGCGTTAGGCCTGATGGCGGCAAGCGTTATTGCGGCCGCATTGATCGCCGCGGTGTGGTTCTGGACTTCCTCGCCGCGTGCCGAACTGGCATCGTCCGCCCCCGCGACCGTTCCTGCCGCCAAATCCGAACGGCTTCCACCGGCCGAAGCGGCCAAAGCCGCCGCCCCGGACACTGTCGACGTAACCGCCACTATTCCCGACAGATTCGCTGCGGCTACGCAGGCTGCGCCCGCGCCGGCCGTGGTCGCACAACCGGCTGCGCCTTGCGCCAATCCGGACGCGCTCGGCGTCAGCCGCGTGGTCGAGGTCGACACCACGGGCGGCCCTGGCTTCGGCTTCGAACATTTCAAGCAGCTCGACTTCCTCCAGGACAAGGAAGTCGTGCTGACCTTCGACGACGGCCCGTGGCCGGGCAACACGCCCGCGGTGCTCAAAGCGCTGGCCGACCAGTGCACCAAGGCCGTGTTCTTTTCGATCGGCAAGCACGCCAGCTATCACCCGGAAATTCTCCGTCAGGTTCTGGCTGCCGGCCATACCGTCGGCACCCACACCTGGTCGCATGCCAACCTCAACAGCAAGAAATTGACCGAGCAGCAGGTCAAGGACGAGATCGAGAAGGGTTTCAGCGCCGTGAAGCTGGCGCTCGGCACCGCGCCGGCGCCGTTCTTCCGGTTTCCGGAACTGCAGCATAATCCCGCCGCGGTCGCCTATCTCGGCCAGCGCAATGTCGCAATCTTCTCCTGCGACCTCGATTCATTCGACTTCCGCAAGACCAGCACGCCCGACAAGGTGGTGCAGACCGTGATGACCAAGCTCGACAAGCTCGGCAAGGGCATCATCCTGATGCATGACTTCCAGAGGCACACCGCGGAGGCCCTGCCCGAGCTGCTGCGCCGCCTGAAGGCCGGCGGCTACAAGGTCGTACAGATGAAGGCCAAGGAGCCGCTGCAGACGCTGCCCGAATACGACGAGATGGTGATGAAGGACGGCAGCAAGGTGGCGGTGACCAGCGTGCGCCCGGTTTCCAGCGTGGTGCAGACGGTTTCGCAGTAGGATTTCGGCAGCGCCCTTTAACCGAAACGCGCCCTTCGGATTTCATCCCGGGCGCGCTTTCGTTTTTGCCGGCGGAGCCTCGCCCATTGGTTTATTCGTGGCGGCGGCTGATAACCGTCAACGAGTGGTGGGGCCTCAACCGCCAGCGTTCTGGCTTTCCTGCGCATCGAGGCCATGGCGCAAAAATGATGACGCAAGACAAAAAAGCCGCCCCTCGAGGTCACGGGGGCGGTAGGTAAGCGCCGGGAGGAAGCCGCTCTCGGCGCAGTACAACGGCGCAAGGCCGGTCGATGTTCCTCCGGAAATCGTTTTGTCTCGGCCAGGGATCGAAACGACACCGTGCATAGAGCCAACCAGGTCCTGAGCTGACTCGCCGTTGTGAGCGCCAAGCGGACGACTGGACCCACCGCAGACCCGAGTGAGTCAAATTCTGTGGGTCATCATGGCGTGCGGCGGCTGGCGGCCGCCTCCGTCGCGGCCTGCTACCGCGCTCTGGCGTGCTGGACAGCCACCAGCGTCTTGTTCGGGGTGTACCGGCTGCCCGGCGACGGCCCACAGGGCAATACCAAGGACCAAAGAGGCCAGGACTATCGGGATTGCGAGCCTTCGCCTGAGGTCGGCCGGCGCTGCGGATTCGTCCGCGTGGCGAAGCGCTGCGCCGATGTCCGCCGCGCGGCGGCGCTGGGCTGCCCGCCAAACTTCGTCGCTGCTGGTGTCGGTTTTGATCGTGGCCATGATCGATTCCCCCGAATGGATCAGTAACCGCAGGTTGCGCGCGATTCTTTTCGGACGATCTTCGTGAAACAGGCTAAATGGCTTCGTTGGCCCGCCGGATTGTTTCATCGAAGTGTGACGATGAAATAAACCCGATTGGCGGAGGTGAGCCGGTCACCAATTGCACGCTGCCAGGTCAAGCAATGGGCCACGGTGGAACCCAAGCTCTCCGCTCTCATTGAGTTCGTCGGAGGACAACACGATGACGGACGACTTCACGGCCCCCGAGCAGCCCGGCACCACGTCGAAGGTCCTGGATGGCATTCAATCGGCAAGCCGGCACGTCAACGACGTTATTCAGGCCAGCCGAAGGCCCGGCATGCCGCTCGACAGCCTGGCTCAGGCGGTGCGCGAGGCACCGCTGGCGGCGCTCGCCATCGCGTTCCTGGTCGGCATGACATTTGCCAGGCGGCGACGTTAGCAGACACCGCTTACTTCGGCGGTCGACCGGGTACTATCCGTAAGCCCTTGTGTCTTAAGTTGATTTTGGAAGTGTCCTGATTTCGCTCCCGAGAACCGTCACCCACTGCCATTAGTAGGAGCCGCTTTTTAGGAGGGCCGGATGGACTGGTCAGAAATCATGCGCAAGGTCACAGCCCTTGCCGAGTGCAAGGGTTACCTGACGTTTGTCGAGCTCGACCAGGTAATTCCGCCAACCCTCCAATCCGAAGATATCGAAAGCCTGTTGGCGGCCTTAAGCGATGCGGGGATTCGAGTTCAGGAAGAGTAGGCCCACCTCAAGTGGCGGCCTCATTTCCCGTCCACAAGGAGAGCCGATCTCGATACAGGCCTCAGGTCACGGATCGTCTGGTCCTAGCCCTTTCCGATCAATAACTTGCCAGATTTGGGGATTGTCCCCTATGGCGTTACTCTCCAAACATGGGCTACGCTGAAGCAGCGAAGCGGTACCGGCATCAAGCCGAAGCATTCCGGGCCAAAGCCGATCTCATGCGTGACGAGACCACACGTAACTCGTACCTCAGGATGGCCAACGCTTATGACGGGATGGCAGCCAACGAAGAGCGGATGGCGCGTGATCCTGGTTTAGCGCCGAAGGCTGCGGAATAACACCACCCACCACATGGTACCGGCCTTGTGGCCTGATTTGAAAATGCAGCGGCCTAAGTTCATTTTTGAACCTTCCGCCCGCCAAACCGTTAACGAGCATCATCGCTTGGACCGACCGTGGCTTTTATCGGTGATGAGAACGCTGTTTGCACTCCCGCCCCCTTCCGGAAGGAGCGCGCCATGCCCGGTGTACGCCCGCACTATCGTCCGTCGCCAACCGAACAGGTCATCAGGCAGATTGCGGATACTCGCGAGCTAACCGCCCGCTCGATGGCATTGCTCAAATCACACCCGAGGCCCGACGCCTTCGCTGGCCGCAAGACGCAAGATCCGTTTCCCCAAGAGGAAGATTCACCCCCGCCGGCGGAGAACTAAGTTCATGTTCCGACGTTAATTCTGGTCATGGAAGATGACCCCCTATTCCAGCAAGCGAAGGAAGTCGAAGAAGCGGCAAAGAAGCTTGTGCGGGAGCGCGAGCAAATGTGAAAGGCATGCGAAAAGCTACGCTGGCCAGTAAAGCGCCTGGATCGACCGCTCCTGTGGCTCAGCAATCAGGAAGAGTAAGATCGCCTCCGTTGGGTCCTCTTTTATTTCATTTCCTTCCGGGCCAATTCGTCCCGGGCCAATTCGTCCCCAGTCCCCGCCTCCTCAATCCTTCGCCTTCAGTCGCGCTTCATTTTCCGTAATGAACCCACGGATGTCATCAGACATATTCAGAAGCTTCAACCATTGCTCCTTGTACAGGGTCACCGGGAAACGCCCCATTCCGTAAACAGAAAGCGCTCCCTTTTCACTGACCTTCATGCGGACGCCCTGGGACGCTCCTTTCTTTAAAGACTCGTTCTCCTTGCGGAGGCGTTCAAGCTCGGCTTTCATATCATCATCAGACATCGCGCGTTCCTTTTCGTTCGTGTGAGTTTACCACGCCATGCCTGCTGTCCGCAAAAATCGCAAAGGCGCGGCGGGCTCGGGGACCCAAACCGGCCCCTGAGGACTCATTGCGGGCGGGAAAACAGGTCCCGATGCCAGCTCAGCAAGGATCGAAGTGCTGCCGCTCGGTAACAAAATGCTATGACTTCGCAAGTTATGCGAATCCCCTTGTCGGGCCATCCGCGAAGTAGCCGCGCGGCGTGAGTGGCTGCGTGTATTCAAATATGCCTGAAGCGATCAATGATGGTCGCCCGACGCGCGATCATTAGGTTGAAATGACGAGCGGCATTGGGCGGTTTTCCGGCAGGCGCATCATTTGATGATTGCATCCGGTGATTTCTTTGGAGCGAGTGCCTGCTCACGCTTTACACAACCGCTTCATAAACCTGTTTCGGCAGCCGATGACAAAGGCCCAAAGCCTGGCGAACCGTCGAATCTGCAGAAGCTTGGGTTTCACGATTACAAATAGCCGCTCCACCACGAAAAGGCTCACCACATAAGCAGCGATGACCATGGCAACGCCGGTGTACCAATGCCCGTCTCCGGCGACCGCCAAGGCCACGAGCTTCAATGGTTCGACAACGCAAGCGGGCACAGCCAGAATCGCCAGGGATTGATAAGGCCCTAGCGACTCGATCCAACGCCGGACAAATGTCGATGCTGTCTTCGCCATGGAGATGCTCCAATTTCAGGCAACCTTAAGGGGCGGCACATTGGTTCCGTCAGTCGCAGCGCCGAGTGCTGGGGAAAGGGCCGGCCATAGCTCTGCCTCTAGCTGTCGGAGATATTCTTTTCGTGGGCTGCCACGATAAGCTGAGATTGTTCGATCTGGACTCTGAGACGCTCTATTTCAGCCTGCGTTTCAGGAAATACTTCTCCACCAGCCCGGTTGCCGGCTTCCAGTTCGTCAAGCAATGACAAGTTCTCCGCAATTCGCTTTCGGTGCCAATCGATTTCGTTCTCTTCTTCATTCGCCATGAAATATCTTCCAATCACAAGGGAGCCTAACGCGCGTTACGGACCCGTCATGCGCACCGCGATTGCGTATTTTTGGTGTCCCGATCCACAATCGAAATCCATTTGCGAAATCCAGTTGCCGGAGCATAACGCTTGATCGGCCGGCCGGTTTCGCCCGCGCCGGTTTGGTGTCATCGATCAAGGCTTTCGGACTTCCTGGAAGGAGGAGCGCCTGGTGATGTTCGGCGGCACAGGAAGGTGCAATCTTGATGCTTCGGTAACGCCGGGACGGCGCTTCTCCTGACGTGTGCAGTACCCATTCACCTGATGCAGCGCCAGTACCGATGATGCTCGATGGTGTAATACCTCCGGCCGTGCGGACAGATGTCGCGATGCCGCTGATGCTCGCCCCTCGCCTGCCGGATGTCCTCTTCGGTCGCAAGCGGAAGCTGTTGATGCGGCGCTTCGACAGCCAGCGGAGCGGCGTCGGCTTGCGGCGCCGCCATCGGGAATGGCACCTGCGTGGGCAACGACAGACGATCGCCCTTCTTGAGCGCGGTCCCGCGATCGTCGAAATCGCTTTTGGCACTCGCCACCGGCGTATGATGGTGGGCGTCACGGAAGGTTGCACCTGCCGCAACTAAAACGGTAAACCCGGCCAGGAAGGTTGCCAGCAGGATGAACCGTAGGCGAGGATCGTGATCCTTCGCGATGTCAGCGTTGCCACGGCCAGTACGCGCCGTAGCTATGATGTTCGTCATCTTTACTCCGACCCAGCCCACACACAGGTCGGTACCCAAAAAAGTGAGCAATATAAACAGGTTCCGGTCGATTGCGCAACGGTCAGAGCGTGGTGGCTGGCCCACACAAGCGGCATTCTGACGCAGGAATGGAGGGTTCATCGACCCACGCTGGCCTGCCGGTGTCGGTCATCAAGCGGCTAGTAGGTCAGGTATTTGCGGTCGGGCTCACGATCGGCGCGACCTTGCGCCGTTCGCGATCTTGGTTCTGGTCGCGCATGTCGCCGGCAAGTCAAATGACACAAACCGCTGCGGTGCTACAATCTTCTTTCTGGGCAGGGGTTGCTCATCTCACCGCCTACGCGGGGCTGGCCTCAAATATGTGCGCACGATTGCATGGTTGGTGGCTGGGCCGGCGGCGTTATGATTCTCAATCAGGAACTCCGCCGCGCGATTATTCCAACACAGACGTCGCCATAGAAGACGCGCCAGCCTCCTGGCGATCGCGGGAGGACGGCGGGCGAGCGTGGGTTCTTGCGGACGGCGGTGCCGCGCAAATTATCAAACCCTTGGATCCTGGAAACGGTGATCAGCTATATCTCGTCGTAGTTAGAAGATATCCCGATGGCGGACGTAGCTTCTCCGGCGTCCTCAGCGATTGCGTTGCATGCTAGGTAAACAGCGCGTTGCCTAGCTTCATCAAAGCGCAATCAACGGCAAACTGAACGCATCTCCACGACAATAGCAAATAAGCAGATAGTCCACTCCGCTGCGATGGATGCGATCACGATGAACTCAATTCTGGACCAGAGGCCGGTACGACTGTCAAGCAATGTTACGCGCCCCATACTGTAGGTAGCACTACCAGTCGCACGCGACCATGGCGAAATTTGAATAGCGGATTTCCGCCTGACGTTCCCGCTCCGATCGGGATCCGAGCCATTCCTAGTCAAGGGGAGTGCACCGAAAGAACGAGGCCGACGATTGAGCTCGCCACCAATGGTACGAAAGCGCCACCCGCGACCATAGACAGTGAACGTCGTTGAAGGTTGCTAAAGTCCGGGCTCGAGCCGAACGTAACGCCGTCGAGATCGCCGGCGCGCAACACTCTGTCTCGGAACACACGGAGACGCCGTTAAAGAGACCGCCCGCTGGTAGTTGTATTTATTAAATAGCGCGACTAAACAATGCAACTTAAGGAGTACCAAATTGTACCCGTTCAGAAAGTAACTGTTTCGGAAAAGAAATGTTTAGCGACTTGATAAAGCATTCGCAGGGCGTCCGCGCGCATTCGACTGATATCATGGGACTGCTTCAGACTAGCGTTAGTTCCAGATGAATTTCTTTTCGAAGCTGACAAGGCGTGAATCGACAAAGATCCGTTTGTGGCCTTCTAACGTCGATGACGTTCCTATCCGCTTTTGGTTCTCAATCTATATCGCGGTGAGCGCCTTCATCATATTCGCGCTACCATTGGCAATCTGGAAAAACGCCTTTCTGCTTCACGGAGGGCCAGCATATTTAGATGGCAGGATCGGAGAGGGGGAACTCCGTGATCGCATTCTGTATCTGCCCTTCTATCTAATCGCGCCCATAGCAGTGTTTTTTGCGAATTGGCGTATACCGATCACGCAGATGCCATCGCCACGTAACGGTATTTTGCTCTTCCCTATCATAGTTTTTGTTCACCTCAGCCTATCCGCAGCCAGCACAGGTTTTAGGATTCTCTTCTGGTCTATTGCGACAGCGGGTATGGCTGCGATTTTCCGTCGGCAGCATAAAGGCTATGAGCCTGGAACTGGGGCTGCGCTGAAGAGCTGGCGAGCCGGTTGGCTGGACGTGATTGCGACAATGGTCATCTGCGTCCTGCTACTGCCTGCGAGCAGCGAACGGCTAGCTGCGCATATCGGCCCAGCTGTTGGGAAAGTCAGTTATTTTGTCGGACCAGCACTGTACAGTTACGGCAGGGGCCTGATTCCGGGCCTTTCCTTTTTTTCCAATTATGGAATCGGCCCAGGAGCTATTTTCTCGTACCTGATGAGTCCGAGTTGGGAAAGCGTTGCGGTCACGTGTGTTGAACTGATAGTCGCGATCACAGTTCTTTTTTATTGCGCGATGTATTTCTTGCTTCTGTTTATGACGAGCAGCCGCTTGCTGGCGTTTTCAGTCGCGGTCTTCACTGCTATTTTGAATTTTTCCAGTTCGCCGTTCGACGTGCCTTCATCATATCCCGTTCGGTATCCGCTTCTCCTCCCATTTGTCGTCGCCTTTGCTTGGCTCTGTGGTGGTGAGCGCCGCTTGTCTCCGGTTGCTTTGATGTCGATCTTCGCCGGACTATCGTTGTTCTGGCACACCGAGATCGGCGTCTATCTGATCTTGGCCGGGTGCGGAGGAATATTTCTCAGGTATGGCCAACAGCTGGGTGAATGGATTTGGGCGGTCGCTTTTGTGATCGGATCCTCAGTAGTGTTTTTTTGCGCCGCGCGACTCTTCATCGGACCGCCGGCAACAACCCTGTCATTTGCCGAGGGCATGATCCGTCCGATCAGGGAGTTTTCAGGCGGTTGGGATGGAATTTCAATAAAATGGAACACCGTCTGGAGTTTGCTCTACAACATTCCTCTGCAAGCGATGGCCGTCGCCACGATCGGCGGTTTCTGGTTTTTAATGTGGTTTCGATCGGACTGCTTGAGCGCGCGCGAGCGGCAACTCGCGGGCGTCTTGGCAATGCTTTCGATGCTTGGCATGGCCATGCTTACGAAATGGGTCAATCGATCGCTAGACGCAGTTTGGCATAACAACGCTGTGCTGCTCATCATCGTAGCTGCTTGGTGGTGCAATTATTTTTGGACGCGCAGTTCGGCTCGAGCGGCGCTCGCCAAGAGCCGGCGAGCGACACGTTTTTGTGCAACCGCCATGCCGATTCTGGCAGCGCTCGCGGTTCTTCAGATTGTCGACGATGCTGGGTATCCGTTTCCGTACGGGTTACGCTCTTATGTGGCCTACCCAAGCCTTGCTAAGGCGATCGTCGCACCAGCTCATCTATACGATCCGGTTTCGTACACTAAAGATAGTCCTCCGATCGATTGGGATTGGCCACCCCTTCTAGCGGACATATCGAAGGCCGACATCGCGTTGATTCAGAAATACACCCAACCTCATGAACAGGCGCTGGTAATTTCGATCGTCGATTGGGCGTACCTGACCCAAGCTCAGCGTGCGCCGAAATCTTTTTTTGTGCCATTTTTCTGGACCTTCGACTCTTCCTTCGTCGAACATTCATTCAAAAATGCAGACATTGTGTTTGTCGATACGCGGATTTTCACACGCAGGGAGCACCCGTCGCCCATCGATCGACTTGTTTTTGATAGGATAGACAAAGATTATCTTCCAGGAGAGCAGGCGACGACCTTGAGACTCTATCGCTTCAAAGACGCACCGGCAGTGGCAAGCCCGCCCACCGTCCAGTGACTCGCTCGCTGGTCCTCGGAGCCCAGCAGCGAATTAGCGCTCTCCCGGCCGGCGTCGCCCGATTGGCCTGCAGTTTCGCAGTCAGGTCCGCGAGCTATTTGGCGAAGATATCAACTCCTCGGTGTATCGCGCCGCTCTGTCGACCATGAGCAGATTTCCAAACAACCGAGCAAGTTTGACGATTGCATCGCTTCCGATCGGCATCCGGCGTCAGCGCCTATGTCCCCGCTGGGATGGTGGTTGCGGCGATCTCGGTCCATCGGCTGGTGGCGGCTCGTCCGCGTCCCGTTGCGAGCGTTGAGGCGCCCAACCGGACATCCTCATGCGGCACTGTGCGACCTCGGAACGGACGGCTGCACCACCCTTAGCGCATCCTTACCCCGCGATTGCTGAGTTGGGATCGTCTCACCTAAGTACTTGATCCCACTGGTGCCGCAAACAGGACTCGAACCTGTGACCCCGTCATTACGAATGACGTGCTCTACCAACTGAGCTATTGCGGCAAACCAGAAGGCGCGTTCGGGCAAAGGGCCGAAACGCCCGCACCTGATATCGGCCGCGGTGCGGTTTTGCAAGAAAAAGGGCGGTTGCCCCACATCGGTTCGGGCGCAACGGCGCCCGGTTCGCATGACGAACCGTGCCAGATGCGCCGGCTTGGCTCCGATCCCTCGGAACCGATCGGCTCCCACCCTCAGCGAGACAAAAACCCGCGCCAGCCGCCAGTCTGGGCAGACGGCGAAGCGTCTTCCGGGGTGAATTCATCGCTTGCGCGCTCGTCGTCGACGCCAGGATCGTCGGGCGGCCGCACGATCGGGGCCACCGGCGCAATGCCTGATCGCGTGGTTTTGGGAGGGTCGCTTTCGGGAGGGTCTTGCCGCGCGCGGGACAACGGCGCCGCCGCGGGCGCTTCGTCGGAGGAAGATTGCGGTGCAGGACCTGGGGCCGGCAACGATTCGGCGCTCTCGGTCACCGGCGCAGCGTCGTCGTGCCCGGCTCCGGCAGCAGGCTCGATCGGCGCTGCTTCAACCGAATCCGCGTCCGCCTTGACGGACGATTCGGCGGGCAATCTGGCCGGCTCATCGCGCGGCGCCAGCATCTCTTCCTCGAACAGCGTGGGTTCGATCGCAGCGTTCTTGTCGGACGGCAAAGCCGCGACCGGCGTCTGCCACTGAAATGCATCGAGCCGGCCGGTGACCGGCGACACCGGCCGCCAGGTTGCCGAAACGTAGCCGTCCGCGGTCCAGGCCGGATCGTGCAACGCGCGCACTGCGCGCAAGGTCCAGGCCCGCGCCTTGCCGGTGTCGCCGTGCTCGGTGCGCTCGATCTCCGCCATCAACATCGCCACCCGCTGGGTCGGCGCCGCGATGAACGGCTCCAGCACCTCTCGCGCGCGCGCATATTCGGTGGTGTCGATCGCGGCACGCGCGATCGCGAGCGCGCTTTCGAGATGGCCTGGCGCTTTCGCGGCCAGCGCTTCGATCCGCAGCAGCCGCTGCCGCGCGGGATCGCCGAGCTTGACATGCGCATAGGCATCCGCGAGATCGGGATGCGGCTGCGCAAGCCACGCCGTCTCAACGATGCGCATCGCGCGCTTGACCCGGTTCGCCTCGCTCTCATATTTGCTGGCAAGCACCGCGGCCGGCACCAAGGTCGGCGCGAGTTTGATCGCTTCCATCACGCTGTCGCGCGACTGATCACGATCGACATGTTCCAGCTCCAGCGCGCGCGCCGTCAGCAGCACGCCACGCTGCCGCCGAAACGTGAACTTGTCGATCAGCCCCGACGAGAAATTGGTATCGAGGATCGCCAATGCGCCGCTCCAGTCGCTCTGGGCGCAGCGAAATCCCAACATCGCGTGCGACGCCCAGGTCGATGATGGGGTTAGTTTCAGGGCTTCTTCCGCGATCATCACCGCAGAGCCCGGATCGTCGGCGCGCTGGGCTTCGATGAACAGGCCGCGCAGGCCGAGCAGCCTGGTGTCGTCGCGCTCGACCATGGCGCGGAAAGCGCGCTGCGCGCCGACGCGGTCGCCGTTAAGCTGCGCCGATTGCGCGTGCAGCAAGAGCGACAGCGGATCCTGTGCGGCGTGGCGTCGCGCGACGATGGCATGGGCGCGGGCCGAAGCGGGATCGCCGTGGCCGATTGCGAGCAGGCCTTGCGTGATGGCATGCCGGCCCCGCGCGGCGCGCCGTTCGCGGCGACGGCGGTGGATCTGACCGGGCATGAGCCACAGCCCGCGCAAAACAGTCCACACCAACAGCGCGGTGACGATCGTGATGCCAAGCAGCAACGCGAATACCGGCAATGTCATCGAGGCACGCCAGCCGGCCCATGACAATACGACATCGCCGGGCTGATTGGCGACCCACGTCGCGCCCGCGGCCGCAGCCGCGATCAACAATAGAAACAAAATGATCCGGATCATTGAAAGCCTATGGCATGGGTTTGGCGAACGCCGCCATGGCGTCCGCCGCGAACTGGCGCGATGCGGCAAGGGCGGCGTCGCGCGCATCGGCCTTGTCGATCCAGGATTGGACTGGGGCGCGATCAGCCGGGTCAAGCGTTTTCAACTCGCGGCGCGCCTCGTTGAAATCGTTGTGCAGCGCCGCGCCGGTCACCCGCGCGACAATGGCGCCGCGATCGGTGCCGGTGGCATCGCTGCGCTGGATGCGGACCAGCCTCTGCGCGCCGGCCTGCAGCCGATCGACCAGGTTCGAGGCGGCGGCGTCCTCCGGAGCCGACGGCGATAATTTCGGCACCAGCGTCAGGAGTTCGCGGCTCAGATGTGCCGTCGTCGGCACGCCCTTCGAGGCGAAGCCCTCAAGCGGCTTCAACGCGTCCGCGTCGGGCGCCAGCGCTTTCGCCGCCGCCAGCGTGGCTTCGAAAGGATCGCCCTGCCGAACCGAAAGATCGAGCAGGGAGGCAGCCACGACGCGCCGCAGCGGCGTGTCGTCGGATTTCGCAGTCTCGGCCTCGTTGTGGCTGGCGCGCTCGAGCGCGTCGAGGCGCTGGGTGATTGCCGACAGGTCGACCGCGGGCGCCGCACCTTCGGCCGGCGGCGTCGATTTGACGCTGTCCACTTGGGCGGCAAGCTTCTCCGACTGCTCGCGCAACGCGGCGAACGATTTTTCCAGCGTGGCGATGCGTGCGGCCTCGGCGGGGTCTCCGGTTGGTTTGGCCAGCCTGGCTTCGAGACCTCCAACGCGTCCGGCAAGCGCATCGATAGTGGCCGTGTTCGCCTGCGGCGGCTCGGCGCGCTGAACGGGAGGCCAGCCCAGCATCCAGCCGATGCCGATCACGAGTGCCGCTGCCACGGCGCCCGAGATCGGCGCGACCACCCAGGGCGAGACCGCCGCTTTTGGCTTCTCAGGCACGTGTCTCCCGGCGGGTGACTGCTCAGCGGTGATAGGTTCAGGAGCAGGTTTCTCGGACGTGGATTTCTCGGATGTGGATTGGGCAGAGTTCTCGGGTTCGACCGAGAACTTTGGTTCAGCGAAGGCGCTGGATGATGCAGAGAACTTGGGCTCAGCCGAAGCTGCGTCGGCTCCCACGGTCTCCTGTCGCCCCGATTCCATCGCGGCATCGCCGGCTTTTCGGGTTTCGTTGAAGATTTCAGTGGCCCTCAACCTGATCGTTGGCGGGGCGCGGCGCGTGCGGCCCGGGTCCGGCGCCGCCGGATCCTTCGCCGCCTCGTTCAACCCCTCTTCGGACTTCTGTTTCGACCCCTCATCGGCCATCGCGAATATCCCCTCCTGGGTGGTCGGATCGTACCAGACTCCCTACCCTCTTAGCGCGGCCCGATCGGGGCCGTAAAGTCACGGACGTAAGGCACGTGTCAGTGCCTCCAATAGCGCATTTTCGTCCGGAGAACGCGCCACCAGCACTTGGGTAGCCCCCGCATCGCGCAGAATCGAGGCAACCGGGTCGGAAATGCTGCACTGCAGGATAGCCAAAGCCGATATTTCGACGCCTGCGGCCCGCGCCGCCTCCAAAAAAGCGCGCGCGCTCCGCCGCGAGTAGTGCAACACCGCATCGATCCGATGGGCGGCAAAGCCGTCGGAGGCCTCACGCGGCAGATCGGCGACCGGAACCATCCGATACGTGGTCTGTGTAACAACGGTAAAACCGCGTTCGCCGAGGTCACCGGCAAGATCCCGCGCCCGATCGGCGCCGGCCAAATAAAGCAACGGACTTGTCTTCTTCAGTTCCTTCGCCTTGACCCGGGCCAGCACCGCCTCGCGCAATGCGGTCGCATCGCCATTGGCCGATATGACCCTGTCGAAGCCCGCGCGCCTGGCTGCATTGGCGGTGTGCTCGCCGACCGCGAACAGCGGCAGATCAAGCAACCGCTGCCCGGCCGGCTGCTGTTCGAAACCGCGCAAGGCATTGGCGCTGGTGACGATGACCGCGCCGTAACGTGCATCCACATCGTCCTGCACGGCCAGCGCTTCAAACCGCAGCATCGGCGCCAGCACAACTTCGAACCCCCGGGCGCGCAGCGTCGCGGCGGTAGCCTCGTTGTCGGGCCGCGGGCGAGTGACAAGGACAGCCATACTACGTCAACCCTCAACGGACCCGGCGTCCCGGCGGCAACGGACGATTGCACTTCAAGACCCCGCGATGCTACCGAAGACTACGCAAACGTTGCTCTCAGCGATAGTGCAAGGGCTCAAATTGGCCAGCGACAAATGGATGCTCGTGCTGGGCATCGAGACGACCTGCGATGAGACTGCCGCGGCCGTGATCGAACGTCGCGCCGACGGCTCGGGGCGCATTTTGTCGAACGTCGTGCGCTCGCAGACCGAGGAACATATTCCTTTCGGCGGTGTGGTGCCGGAGATCGCCGCGCGCGCCCATGTCGATGCGCTGGACGGCATCATCGCAAGCGCGATGCAGGAATCCGGACTGCGCTTTCCGCAATTGTCGGGGGTCGCCGCCGCCGCTGGCCCGGGACTGATCGGCGGGGTGATCGTTGGTCTCACTACCGCGAAAGCGATTGCGATGGTGCACAAGACGCCATTGATCGCGGTCAACCATCTCGAAGCGCACGCGCTGACGCCGCGGCTGACCTGCGCGCTGGCTTTTCCTTACTGCCTGTTCCTCGCTTCCGGCGGCCATACCCAGATCGTCGCCGCGCTCGGGGTCGGTGAATATGTCCGGCTCGGCACCACTGTAGACGACGCGATGGGCGAGGCCTTCGACAAGGTGGCGAAGATGTTGTCGCTGCCCTATCCGGGCGGCCCGCAGGTCGAACGCGCGGCCCTCGGCGGCGATCCGAAGCGGTTTACGTTTCCGCGGCCGATGCTCGGCCGCGCGGACGCGAATTTCTCGCTGTCCGGTTTGAAGACCGCGGTTCGTAACGAGGCAAGCCGACTCGGCACGCTGGAGCCGCAGGACGTCAGCGATCTCTGCGCGGGCTTTCAGGCTGCGGTGCTGGAATCGACCTCCGACCGGCTCGGCGTCGGCCTGCGGCTGTTCCATGAGCAGTTCGGGCCGCCCCGCGCGCTGGTCGCGGCCGGCGGCGTCGCCGCCAACCAGGCGATCCGCGGCGCATTGCAGCAGGTTGCCGCCAAGGCCGAGACCACGCTGATCATTCCGCCGCCTGCATTATGTACCGATAATGGCGCGATGATCGCATGGGCCGGCGCCGAGCGGCTTGCGCTTGACATGATCGATACGATGGAAGCCCCTCCCCGCGCGCGCTGGCGTCTCGACGAAAACGCCACCGCGCCACCGGGCCTCGCGCATACGCGAGCGGGGTTTTGAAAAATGAGTAACGCATCTCGCCAAGCGCTCTTCCTTACCTCGCCCGCTTTGCGGGGAGAGGTCGGATCGCTCGTCGCGATCCGGGTGAGGGCCGAGGCAGTGCATCTGTCTCGCATGGCGTGCGAGCAGGAACGCAGCAGCCCCTTTCCCCGCAAGAGCGGGGAGAGGGGGCAAAAGAGGCGCTGAGCCATGCCGTCCTTTAAATCCGCCGCAGTCATCGGCGCGGGCGCGTGGGGGACCGCGCTGGCGGCCGTTGCCGCGCGGGCCGGGCGCGATGTCGTGCTCTGGGCCCGCAACGCCGGCAACGCCGCGAGCATGGCCGCAACGCGCGCCAATCCGAAACTGCCCGGTGTGAAGCTCGATCCCGCCATCGCGATCACCGCCGATATCGCGCAGGCCGCTGCCTGTGACATCATCCTGATCGCGACGCCGGCGCAGAGCCTTCGTGAGGCCATTGCCGCGCTGGCGCCGCATCTCGCCAAGGCAAAGCCCGTGATCGCCTGCGCCAAGGGCATTGAGCGCGGCACGCATCAATTCATGACCGAAGTGATCGCGGCCACCGCACCTCACGCCACGCCGGCGATGCTGTCCGGGCCGGGTTTTGCCGAAGACGTCGCGCGCGGGCTTCCGACCGCGGTGACGCTGGCGGCAAGGGACGAGCCGCTCGCGGCCGCCTTGGTGCGGGCATTGGGGTCGGCGACCTTCCGGCCCTATCACAGCACGGACATCACCGGCGTCGAGATCGGCGGCGCGGCCAAGAACGTGCTGGCGATCGCCGCGGGAATTGCCGTCGGCCGCAAGCTCGGCGCCTCGGCGCTGGCGGCGTTGACCACGCGCGGCTTCAGCGAACTGGTTCGGCTCGGCCACGCCTGCGGCGCGCGAGCCGAAACCATGGTGGGATTGTCGGGTTTGGGCGACGTGATCCTGAGCTGCTCCAATCCGCAGTCGCGCAATTTCGCGCTCGGCATCGCGCTCGGCCGTGGCGAGCCGCCGTCCGGAAAGCTCGCCGAAGGCGAATTCACGGCACCGGTGTTGATCGAACTGGCACGATCGAAAAATGTCGATATGCCGGTATCATCGGCGGTCGCCGCCATCCTGAGCGGCGCAACCACCATCGATGCGGCGATCGAAAGCCTGCTGACGCGGCCGTTCAAGGCGGAAGGATAGCGTTTGCGAGCGAAGTGGCCGGTGAAGAAAACGCGTCAAATGACGAGGGGACGACAATGGCGTACTGGCTGGTGAAATCGGAGCCCGCGGCCTGGTCGTGGGACCAGCAGGTGGCGAAGGGCGTGAAGGGCGAAGCCTGGACCGGCGTGCGCAATTTCACCGCGCGGCAGAACCTCGTGAAGATGAAGAAGGGCGACCACGCCTTCTTCTATCATTCCAACGAAGGCAAGGAGATTGTGGGCGTCGTGGAGGTTATCAAGGAGGCCTATCCCGATCCGACCGACGAGACCGGCAAATTCGTCTGCGTCGACATCAAGGCCGACAAGCCGCTGAAAACGCCGGTAACGATGGCCGCGATCAAGGCCGACAAGAAACTCGCCGACATGGCGCTGGTAAAATATTCGCGCTTGTCGGTGCAGCCGGTGACCGCGGACGAGTGGAAGGCCGTATGCAAGATGGGCGGGATATAGCGCTTGCTTCTGCTCGCAGCTGCATACAAGATTGAGGCGCTTAACCCGTTAGCGTCTATGCCGAACCGACCTGCCTGCAAAATACGGATTGATCAGGCACATCGCCGGCAGGCCCGAGGCCGTAGCCTGGCACTGCGGGATCGAGGTGAAAATGCAATCCATCCGCTCGCCCTCCAGCGGGCCAAACACATGCATGCAGACGGGATAGTTGGGATCATACCGTTGAGCCCGTACAGCGGGGACAGCCAAAACCGTTGCAAGGGCCAGGATCGCAAAAATCAGCCTGATCATGATTCGCTCCATCGATGTCTTGCATGCAACGCAAGAGTAGACGCAAGAGTATAGGTGGCGGGTTCCGATCACAACCGTAACGTTTGCTCCGGCTGGGCGTAGGTCGGCGTCTATGCGAATCGGAAGGCCCCGGCGTTTTTAGCGCAAGGAGCGGCAATCGGATCTAAACGCGCCGCGGCTGCGGCCGGACCAAAACATTGGCGAAGGCGCAGCAGGATGGTGTACGCAGGTCACACGCGGGCTGGCAGAACCTTGCGCGGGTCATTCCCGGGGCCGGGATTTCTTCGACTTCTTAACCTCCAGCCGCCTTGCTTTCTTGCCTTTCTGCTTTTTCCTTTTCGATTTCTCCTTCCTTGATTTTTTCAAGGCGTCAGCCTGACTGCGATAGGCTCGGGCAAGGTTCGAGAGGCTTTGCGAAGCCTCTTCATCAGACATGGCAAGAGCCATCCGCTCGGCTTTATCCGCCTGCCGTCTGAAGAATTTGGTTTCCTTGGCCATCGTCATTTCGGTCCGGATTTATAAACCTTGGTCATCGCTTTTATATCGGCCCGAGCAAGCTCGAGTTTGGAAACGACCGAGGGCCACAACATGCCGTGCTGCTTTCTGGCCCGCTTGATCAGCTTGTGAAGCTTGCCGTCGAATTTTCTCACGACATCGTCTTCGTCTTTGGTCTCGGTCATCTCGGCGGCTCATTACCCCCAACTCCGCCGCCCCTGCACTGGTTCGGCCTCTGGCGGTCGCGGTACTCAAGCGAATTCCGGGCGAATAGTTCCATATTCTGGAACTACACGCGCCAGGGAACCTCACCGTCCGAGCGCCGTTGCCATCCTGCTGCGAGGGAGTGCAACATGGCCAACGACAGCGCCCGCGACATGGACCGCGTCTGGGAATTGATGAAGAAGATTGGCTTTGCCATGCTGGTGACGCGCGACGGAGAGAAGCTGCGCGCCCGCCCAATGAGCGCCTTTTGCGAACGCGAGAACAACACGATCTATTTCCTGACCGACGCGCGGCGTCACAAGGACGAAGAGATTGCGCGCAATCCTGGCGTCAACCTTTCCTTTGCCGACGCCTCTTCACAGAAATACGTCTCGCTGACCGGGACCGCCGTCGTTTCCAATGACCGGGCCAAGATCAAGGAGTTGTTTTCGACGCCCGCAAAAGCGTGGTGGGCCAGCGCAGAAGATCCCGATATTCGCGTTCTGAAGATCACACCGCAGGATGCAGAATTTTGGGATTCGCCGGGCTCCGTGATCTCATATGTAAAGATGGCAGCGGCGGCCGCTACGGGCAACCGACCCGACATCGGCGACAACCGCAAGGTCTCGATGTGACCTGACCGTGGAAAGGTGGACGGCAAAGGCGACCGGGCTTTACCCGGTACCGCGCTTTTGCGGAGTTGGTTGAGATGAGCGAGAAGGACAGCAGCGATCGCGTCTGGGCCATCATCGAAAGGGTCGGCGTCTGCATGCTGACAACGCAATTCGCCGGTGGGCTGCGTGCGCGACCGCTCGAAGCGAGGCCCGATCGCGATGCCGGCGTTATTTTTTTCGTGACCGATATTCATAGCGCCAAGGAGGCCGAGATCGAGGTGACGCCCGATATCGGCCTTGTATTCATCGATTCGAAAGACAAAGCCTATCTGTCGATCACGGGCCGCGCTCGCGTCCTGCGCGATATTGAGAAGACAAAGGCCGCCTGGCGAAAGACCGATGAGGTGTGGTGGCCAGGCGGCCCGAGCGATCCCAACGTCTGCTTGCTGCGGATCGAGCCTTTCACGGCGGAACTGTGGGATGGACCAGCGAGCGCTGTCGTGACGGCCTTTGAGTTCGCCAAAGCGAGGTTGACCGGAGAGGAACCGAAGCTTGGCGAGAACCGCAAGGTTACGGTCAGGATGTAAAGATCGCGGAACGGAACAGAGTCCCGCGCAATCAGCAATCAATGGATGGCTAATTCACTTTGCTTCGGACCGGAACAAAGTCAGCCGCATCGGCGTAGAATCATTATGGACGAGTTGGACAAGCACCGGGAAAGAGCGCTGGTCGTGGTGTCTCTCAGCACCGCGACGCTGATAGCGTGCTTTAGTATTGCGTTCGCGTTGCTCTAGCAGGCTCTTGAAGAAGCTTCCGATCTGCGAACCATCACGGGGTGGGCGCCGACCATTGCATTTCGTGTTTCGCCTGAGCTTCATGGTTCGAGACCCGAAGACGCGCTCCTCACCATGAGGCCGTACTCGTACTACGCCGCAGCCGCCGTCACCACCAGCGCCAGAAGCTGCTCGCGCTTGGACTGCGTGCGGTAGCCTTTCATGGTCGCAGCAAAGCGCTCGAGGATGCCGTCCTCGAAGGCGGTGACGATGGTGTCATGAACGTAGCTCTTGCGGCAGATCGCCGGCGTGTTCGACAATTCGTCCGCTGCGGCTCGGACCGCGTCGAGCACCTGCTTCTTGCGCCCGCGGGCGCTGGCCGCCGGCGTAATCCGCGACAGCGATTCTAGAACCACGGCGGACGCCATCAGGGTGCGGAAGTCCTTCAGCGAAATCTTGATGCCGGCGATCTCGCGCAAGAACCCATTCACGGTCGTCGTGCTGACCGTGCGAGCCACGCCGGAATTGTCCCGGTACTGGAACATGCGCTTGCCGGGCACGCCGCGAAGGATGCCGATCGCGCGCACTAGCTTGGCGGCGTCGCATTCCTTGCGCACGGCCTTGCCCCCCTTGGCCTTGAACGTCAGCACCACATTGTCGTCTTCCAGCGTAACGTTGGATTTCAACAGTGTGGTGGCACCGCGGGTGCCGTTGAGGCGGGCATAGGATTCGTTGCCCGGCCGGATCGCGGTGCGGGCAATCAGTTCGATGACCGCCGACAGCGCAAACTCCCTCGTCGGCTGGTCGCCGGCCAGATGCATATTGACGTTACGCCGGATCTTCGGCAGCGCCGCGACCAGTTTGGCCAGGCGATGCGCCTTGCGCTGCTCGCGCACCTTCTCCCAATCGGCGTGATAGCGATATTGCAGCCGCCCGGCGGCATCGCGGCCGACGGCCTGCAGATGCGAGTTCGGGTCCGGCGAATAGCGGACCTCCTGGTAGGCCGGCGGCACGGCCATCCGGTTGAGGCGGCGGATGGTACCGGCATGGCGGATTCGCGTCCCATTGGCGCGAATGAATGAATAGCTCTTGCCACGCTTGATGCGGCGGATGGTGAGTTCGTTCTGGTCGCCGAGTTTCAAGCCGAGTTCCTGGGCCAGTTCCTCGACCGAGGTCTTGGCAACGAGCTGAAGCTTGGCTGCGGGCGTCTTGGCGAACTGCTTGAGCGCTTCCTTTGACGGCTCTTTCGGCAATTCCTTGGGCAATTGCCCGAGCGCTTGGGCCAATGCCACGGCGGGATCGGCGGAACCGGGCCGCGTAGCCTCGAAATTCTGCTGATCCGTCATGATTGTTAGATGCCCTCTTCACCTGTTGGTCCGGTAATGCCGTTTATTGTGGCTTGGTTCCAGCGGCCCGTCAGGGTCCGGGGAGGGCATTTAGGGGTAACCGCCAGCTTTGGCGAGTCCCGAATCAGTCGAAGACGGTTTCTAAATACCGCTCGTGGTCTCCATTCGCACGGTAAAGTTGATTTTCCGGATAATGCGAAACGGGAAAGTGATTGCCCAGCAATGCTCGTCGGGCTGGCGGCGACCGGGCTGCGGGCACCGCCGACCAAGGTCGGAGAGGTTTCCGCCTTGTCGCGGCCCGGCCCGGCGACGCATAATCACTGCAAGAATGAACACGGTCGGCAGCGGCATTTGCCGGCCCTGAGGCGTGGAGAGTTTCGATGTCCGAGAAGATCTACGACGTCCCGGCGGAATGGGCCAAGCGCGCCTTCGTCGATCAGACCAAGTATCGCGACATGTATGCGCGCTCGGTCAAAGACCCCGCGGGATTCTGGGCCGAACAGGCCAAACGCGTCGACTGGATCAAACCCTTCACCAAGGTCGAAAACACCTCCTACGCGCCGGGCAAGATTTCCATCAAATGGTTCGAGGACGGCGTGCTCAACGTCGCCGCCAACTGCATCGACCGGCATCTCGAAAAGCGCGGCGACCAGACGGCTATCATCTGGGAAGGCGACAATCCGGCCGAATCCAAACACATCACCTACCGCCAGTTGCATGACGAGGTCTGCAAAATGGCCAACGTGCTGCGGAACCGGAACGTCAAGAAGGGCGATCGCGTCACCATCTATCTGCCGATGATTCCGGAAGCGGCCTACGCGATACTGGCCTGCGCGCGGATCGGCGCCATCCACTCGGTCGTGTTCGCGGGCTTCTCGCCCGACAGCCTCGCCCAGCGTATCAAGGACTGCCAGTCCAAAATCGTCATCACCTCGGACGAGGGCCTGCGCGGCGGCAAGAAGGTGCCGCTGAAGGCCAATGTCGATGCCGCGATCGCCAAGACCGCTGGCGTCGACTGGGTCGTCGTGGTCAAGCGCACCGGTTCGCCCGTCAACATGGATCCGGTGCGCGACTTCTGGTACCACGACGCGGCCGAGGTGGTGACGACGGAATGCCCGCCGGAACCGATGAATGCGGAAGATCCGCTGTTCATCCTCTACACGTCGGGATCGACCGGCCAGCCCAAGGGCGTGCTGCACACCTCCGGCGGCTATCTGGTGTTCGTGTCGATGACGCACCAATATGTGTTCGACTACCACGAGGGCGATATCTACTGGTGTACCGCCGACGTCGGCTGGGTCACCGGCCACAGCTATATCCTCTATGGACCGCTGGCGAACGGCGCGACCACGCTGATGTTCGAAGGCGTGCCGAACTACCCCGACAATTCACGGTTCTGGAACGTCATCGACAAGCACAAGGTCAACATTTTCTATACCGCGCCGACCGCGATCCGCGCCCTGATGCAAGGCGGCGACGCGCCGGTGAAGAAGACCTCGCGCAAGAGCCTGCGGCTGTTGGGCTCGGTCGGCGAGCCGATCAATCCGGAAGCGTGGGAATGGTATCACCGCGTGGTCGGCGACGAGCGTTGCCCGATCGTCGATACCTGGTGGCAGACCGAGACCGGCGGCATCATGATCACGCCGCTGCCCGGCGCCATCAAGCTGAAGCCGGGTTCGGCGACGCAGCCGTTCTTCGGCGTGGTGCCCGAGATCGTCGATGCCGACGGCAAGGTGCTGGAAGGCGAGACCTCGGGCAATCTCTGCATCGCGCGATCCTGGCCGGGGCAGATGCGCACGGTCTATGGCGATCACGCCCGCTTCGAGCAGACCTACTTCTCGACCTACAAGGGTAAGTATTTTACCGGCGACGGCTGCCGCCGCGATGCGGACGGCTTCTACTGGATCACCGGCCGCGTCGACGACGTCATCAACGTTTCCGGCCATCGCATGGGCACCGCCGAAGTCGAAAGCTCGCTGGTTGCGCATGACGCGGTGTCGGAAGCCGCCGTCGTCGGCTACCCTCACGACATCAAGGGCCAGGGCATCTATGCCTATGTGACGCTGATGAGCGGCAAGGAGCCGAGCGACGCGCTGCGCAAGGAGCTGGTGGCGTGGGTGCGCAAGGACATCGGCCCGATCGCCTCGCCCGATTTGATCCAGTTCGCGCCCGGCCTGCCGAAGACGCGCTCCGGCAAGATCATGCGGCGCATCCTGCGCAAGATCGCCGAGGACGAACCGGGTAGTCTCGGCGATACTTCGACGCTGGCGGATCCCGCCGTGGTAGACGATCTCGTCGAACACCGGCAAAACAGGAAGGGCGCGGGAGCCTAGAGAGCGCGCCGCAGGAGGGGGCATATGCGATTGCATCTCGGCAGTTTCGCCGCCGCGACGTTTCTTGTGGTGTTCGGCCTTGCGCGAGCAGCTTCCGCGGCCGCGATCGCAAATCTCGACGAGGTCTGCGGCGGACCCGACAAGATCACCTGCAACTCGGCGCTCTATTGCCAATTACCTGCCGGCCAATGCAGCGCGCCCGACGCTGCCGGCACCTGCGTCAAGGCGCCGGATTTCTGCATGCGGGTGTCGCGGCCGGTGTGCGGTTGTAACGGCAAGACCTACCTCAACGAGTGCGAAGCCCGTCACGCCAAGATGGCCATCGACACCACCGGCGCCTGCAAGAAGCCGCCCGCGGCCGAAGGCACGCCGGCCGCGAAACCGACCGCCAAAAAGAAAAAGCCCGCGAAGGGGACGAAGAAGGCCAAGCCGAGATCGTAGGTCGAAGGGCACGAGCGGGGGAGGCAAACAAGCAAAGCGACCGTCGGGGACGACGCATTTGTTCTCGCCTCGCAGGCCGGACCGGCCTGCAAAATCACGGCATTGTCAGAGCGGAAATCGGCCGACCGGGACATTTCGAAACGGGTGTTGTTTTCAAGTCATTTACTTTAACGCGAACATTTCCTCTTGTTCCCTCCGCAAACAGCCCGACCCCAAGAGCGTGGAAACCAGCCGGTTAAGGCACGCGGCTAAAAATGCGTGGGTAAATCAGTTTTTCGACGAACCGCCGGCCCCGGTTGCGGGCGGCAGCGAAGTGGAGAACGCGATGTCGCTGAGGATTGCGGTGGCACTGGCAGCCACCTTCGGGGCGTACCTGTTGATAACGACCGAGGCCCAGGCGCGGCCGGACCTGGTCGACTTCCAGGGCAATTATTCGCCCGGCACCATCGTGGTGAAGACCAATGAGCGCCATTTGTACCTGGTGCTCGATCCGAGCCATGCGGTCCGCTACCCGGTCGGCGTCGGCAAGGCCGGCAAGCAATGGGCCGGCGTCACCCGGATCGATGGCAAATATCGCAATCCGGCATGGTCGCCGCCGGCCGAGGTCAAGCATGACAAGCCGTCGATTCCCGATGTGATCCCCGGTGGCTCGCCGCGCAATCCGATGGGCGTAGCCGCAATGACGCTGGCCGGCGGTCAATATGCGATCCACGGCACCAATGTGCCCAATTCGGTCGGCGGATTTGTTTCCTACGGCTGCATCCGGATGCTCAACGCCGATATCAGCGACCTCTATCAGCGCGTTTCGGTCGGAACCACCGTCGTGGTTTCACGCTGATCGCTGGCTTGCCGGCTTGAAATGCAAAAGCTGCATGATGCAGCTTTTTCGTTGGTCTGCCGCATTCTGATCGGCGCGCCTCAAAAATCCGACGCAATGCCTTTGTTTTCCCAGTCGCCGTAGCGCGTCGGTTCCGGGCCTTTTGGCCCCTGCAGTTCCTTCGGCATCGAATGCGGATTTGCCTCGGCGGCTTTTCTGCGGGCTTCCGCTTCGGCAAGCGCGCGCCTTGCCGCCGGCGGCAGCGGCTTGCGTTCTGCGCGCGGTAAAGGTGCGGGCGAATAATCGCCTGTCGTCCGATTCTCAGCCATGCGGCCTTGTCGATTCCAACGCTTTGCCGCCGATCATACCCGAACTGTGAAATCCATGAAGGCGATTCTTATATTTGGCATATTCGCGTGCCACAGATGCGTTTCCCTTGGCGATGGCAGAATTGTTCCATTGCACTGCCGATCGCCGCTTCCGAGATGTTCCTGTCCAATGCCTGCTCAACGATTTGCATTGCCATCCGAGGCGCCCGGTCTCGCGGCGCGACGGATCGCAGCGGATATCCTTGACGGCGTCTTGCACAAACATCGAACGCTCGACGACCAGCTTGATGGCGCTGGCGCGCATCCCGGACTGAAGACACTGTCCGATCGCGACCGCGCGCTGATGCGGCGACTGGTCGCAACCATCCTGCGCCGGCTCGGCACGCTCGGGCATGTGCTGTCGCGGCTACTCGATCGCGGCATCCCGACCGACGCGCCGCGCGCGCAAAGCGCGCTGTTGATCGGCGCGGCGCAAATCCTCTGGATGGACGTGCCCGATCACGCGGCGGTCGATCTCTCGGTGCGACTGGTGCAGTCGGACCGACGCGCCGCAAAATATGCCGGGCTGGTGAATGCGGTGCTGCGCCGCTGCGCGCGCGAAGCTGCGCCGTTGATCGAAGAGGTCAAGGCGCAGACGTTGGATGTGGCGCCATGGCTGCTGCAGCGCTGGGTCGCGCATTACGGCGAATCCACCGCGCGCGATATCGCGATCGCAATCAGCCACGAGCCCTCGCTGGACATCACCGTGAAATCCGATCTCGCGCAGTGGGCGACGCGCCTGCATGGTGAAACACTGCCGACGGGATCGGTGCGCACGCTGCTGCAAGGTTCCGTGACGATGCTGCCGGGCTTCGACGAAGGCCAATGGTGGGTGCAGGATGCCGCCGCCTCGCTGCCAGCGCGCTTGTTCGGTGACGTCGCGGGAAAACGCATCGTCGATCTCTGTGCCGCGCCGGGTGGCAAAACCGCCCAACTCGCACAAGCCGGCGCGTGCGTCACCGCGGTCGACCGTTCCTCGAATCGCATGGCGCGGCTGCGCGACAATCTCGCGCGGCTTTCGCTGGAGGCCAAGACAGTGGTAGCCGACGCCGCCGAGTGGCAGAGCGACAGCGAAAGCTTCGATGGCATCCTGATCGATGCGCCTTGCACCTCGACCGGCACCATCCGCCGCCATCCCGATATCGGCTGGTTGCGACAGGAAAACGATATCGGCCCACTGGTCACGCTGCAGAAGCGATTGCTGCAGCGCGCAGCCACGTTGCTGAAGAGCGGCGGTACGTTAGTCTATTGCACCTGCTCGCTGGAGCCGGAAGAAGGCGAACAGGCGATCTCGACCTTTCTCGTCGCCGAGCCCTCGATGCGCCGTGCCCCGATCGAAGCGAACGAGGTCGCAGACCTCGCCGAAGTCCTCACCGCCGAAGGCGATCTGCGAACCCTGCCCTGCCACTTGCCGCGAGACGAGCCCAGACTGGGCGGGCTTGACGGCTTCTACGCCGCGCGGCTGGTTAAATCCTGATTTTACACCGCATTTCCGTTTCCGCCGCTGATTCGCGGGCTTTCAAGATGGTGTCTTGACCGCGTTTCCGGATTAAAAGGATTCGCGAGAATCCCCGCTCGAAGGCAACGCAACCTCCCGACCAAGGCAAGGCGTGTCGGTCGCTCAACGTAGACGCATTTCGACCCTGATCATGGGCCGCTTCGCGCGGAACGTGATGGCGCGTGCGAGCGGCAGCTCGGTGGCGCTGTCGCAGCTTTGGCCAGGCCGCACCGACCGGCTGATCATCGCCCCGCACGATCTGCGCACCGCCGACGCCACGCGCGCCGCGGAGATCTATGCCGGCCGCTTTGTGTTCGCTGGCAAGATCGTCACCTGCCACGGCCGCTCGATCTTCGATCTCGAGCCGCCGTCGGAAGATTGGGAGGCGGCGCTGCTCGGTTTCGGCTGGCTGCGGCATTTGCGCGCGGCCGATACCGCATTGACCCGCGCCAACGCCCGCTCGCTAATCGACGACTGGCTTTCGATCCCGTCGAAGAAACGTCCGATAGGCCGCCGCGCCGACGTGATGGCACGCCGCGTGATCTCGCTGTTGTCGCAGGCGCCGTTGGTGCTCGGCGACACCGACGGCAAATTCTATCGGCGCTATCTGCGCGGACTGACGCGGGATATCCGGCACCTGCGCTTTGCGATGCTCGATATGCCTGATGGCGTGCCGCGGCTGCAGGTGGTGATCGCGCTGTGCTACGCCACGCTCTGCCTCGCCAACCAAGCCCGCAACATCCGCAGCGCCACGCGCAAATTGACGGACGAGTTGCAGCGCCAGATTCTTCCCGATGGCGGTCACATCTCGCGCAATCCGGGCGCGCTGATCGAGCTGTTGATCGATTTACTGCCGCTGCGGCAGACCTTCGCCGCCCGCAACATCGCGCCACCGCGCGCGCTGTTGAATGCGATTGATCGCATGATGCCGATGCTGCGCTTCTTCCGCCATGGCGACGGCAGCTTCGCCCTGTTCAACGGCATGAGCAGCGCGCCGTCCGACCTCCTGGCGACGCTGCTCGCCTATGATGATACCCATGGCGTGCCGATGGCGAACATGCCGCATACCGGCTTTCAACGGCTCGATGCCGGCACGATGACTGTCATCATGGATACGGGTCCGCCGCCGCCAGCCAGTGTCAGCCAGGACGCCCATGCTGGCTGCCTGTCATTCGAACTGTCGTCCGGACCGAGCCGGATCGTGATCAATTGCGGCATGCCGTCGACTGGCCGGGACAATTGGCGGCCCTTCGCGCGGAGCACGCCGGCGCATTCAACGCTGACCTATCACGAAACCTCGTCCTGCCAGTTCGTCGAACTCTCGGCAATGAAGCGCCTCTTGCAAGGCGCGCCCATCGTCAGCGGGCCAGCCAATGTCCAGAGCTATCGCGAAGCAGTCACCAATGGCGAGCTATTGACGGCCTCGCATGACGGCTATTTGGCGCCGTTCGGCGTGGTGCACCGCCGGGTGCTGATGGCCGCGGGTGACGGTTCCAGGCTGGACGGCGAGGACACGTTGGCGCCGCCGGCCGGCGCCCGCATCAAGGGCCGCGACACTGATTTTATGCTGCGCTTTCACCTCCATCCCTTGGTAAAAGCGAGCCGCCTCAGCGACGGGCGCGGCGTGATGCTCGTATTGCCGAACCGCGACGTTTGGACGTTCGAGGCGCTCGACGACAAGATCGAGCTGGAAGACAGCGTATTCCTGGCAGGAAATGACGGTCCTCGCCGCACCGCCCAGATTGTGATCCGGCAGGATTCGAAGCACGCGGCTTCGATCCGCTGGAGTTTTGTGCGCTCGACGGCATCGACCTCGGCGCCATCGGCACGGCGCAATGGCAGCCGCGAACCGGACTTGCCGCTGTAAACCTGTGATCTCAGGCCCCGCATGCGGCCCGCAACGGTTCCGTGACCGGCAAAACCGTGCTACCCGCGTCCTTTCTGATCAGGACCGACCGATGACCGACCAGCCGCGCCGCGTGACCCGGGCTTTAATATCCGTTTCCGACAAGACCGGTCTGATCGAGTTCGCCCGCGCACTGGTGGCGCATGGCGTCGAACTCGTCTCCACGGGAGGCACCGCCAAGGCGATCGCCGCAGCGGGATTGAAGGTCAAAGACGTGTCCGAGCTAACCGGCTTTCCGGAAATGATGGACGGCAGAGTCAAGACCCTGCATCCCAAGGTGCATGGCGGCCTGCTCGCGATCCGCGACAATGCCGGCCATACGAAATCGATGAAGGAACACGGCATCGCGCCGATCGACCTGTTGGTCGTCAACCTCTATCCGTTCGAAGCGACCGTCGATAAAGGTGCCGATTTCGCCGAATGCATCGAGAATATCGATATCGGCGGGCCTGCGATGATCCGCGCCGCGGCCAAGAACCATGACGATGTCGCGGTCATCGTCGAAGCACAGGATTATCAGGTCGTGCTGGACGAACTCACGGCCAATTCCGGTGCGACCACCCTGACCCTGCGCCGCCGTCTTGCTGCCAAAGCCTATGCTTGCACCGCAGCCTATGACGCGGCCATCTCGAACTGGTTCGCACTTCAACTGAAGACCGATGCGCCGGATTTCCGCGCGTTTGGTGGCCGACTGATCCAGGCGCTGCGCTATGGCGAAAATCCCCACCAGCAGGCCGCGTTCTATCGCACGCCGGACAAGCGGCCCGGCGTCGCAACGGCACGGCAGTTACAGGGCAAGGAGCTGTCCTATAACAATATCAACGACACCGACGCGGCCTATGAATGCATCGCCGAATTCGATCCGGAGCGCACCGCCGCGTGTGTGATCGTCAAGCACGCCAATCCCTGCGGCGTTGCCGAAGGCTCAGACCTTGTGAGCGCCTATCGCAAGGCATTTGCCTGTGACACTCAATCGCCTTATGGCGGCATCATCGCCGTCAATCGCACGCTCGACGCCGAGGCCGCGCGGGTCATCACTGAAATCCTGACCGAGGTCATCATCGCGCCCGACGCGACCGCGGAAGCGATCGAGATCATCGCCAAGCGGCGTAACCTGCGCCTGCTGCTCGCGGGCAGCCTGCCCGATCCGCGCGCGGCCGGTCTCACCGCAAAAACCGTGGCTGGCGGTCTATTGGTGCAAAGTCGCGACAACGCCGTAGCCGATGACGTCACGCTCAAGACCGTGACCAGGCGCTCGCCGACCGACGCCGAATTGCGTGACCTCAGATTCGCGTTTCGCGTTGCCAAGCACGTGAAATCCAACACTATCGTCTATGCCAGGGATCTTGCCACCGTTGGTATCGGCGCCGGGCAGATGAGCCGGGTCGATTCGGCACGAATTGCCGCGCGCAAGGCACGCGACGCGGCTGCCGACGCCAAGCTTCCGGAGCCCATGACGAAGGGTTCGGTGGTCGCATCCGACGCGTTCTTCCCGTTCGCCGACGGACTCCTGGTCGCGATCGAAGCCGGCACCACCGCGGTGATTCAGCCCGGCGGATCGATCCGCGACGATGAGGTGATCAAGGCCGCTGACGAACACGGCATCGCGATGGTGTTCACGGGCGTGAGGCATTTCCGGCACTAGTTACACTTCCCTCACGCGCGAGAGCAGCAGCAATCCTGCAAGGAAAAACACCACGAGACCCGCCATGCCGGCTTTCTGGCTGGCGGTCTCGGCCGTGACCACGCCAATCAGCAGCGGACCGACAAACGAGGTGACTTTGCCGGTCAGCGCAAACAGGCCGAAATATTGCGCGATGCGATCTTTCGGCGCGATCCGGATCAGAAGCGAGCGCGATGCGGCCTGCAATGGCGCGCCGGCCGCGCCGATCAGACATCCCAGCACGAGATAGGCCTTCTCCGCGGCGGAAGCGAACAGCGGTCCGCCAGGCACCGGGGGCATTACCTTGACGAACAGTACGCGGTCCTTGTCGACCAGCAGGATAGCGACAATCGCGCCGAGCAGCATCAGCATGCTGCCCGTGATCACGAACTTCGGTCCGAACGCATCGTCGAGCTTGCCGCCGAGCCATCCGCCGAGCGTGCCTGCGACAGCAAGAATAATGCCGAAGGTGCCGATCTCGATCGTATTCCAGCCGAACGTGCCGGCGGCGTAGATGCCGCCGAACGCGAACAGCGAAACCAGACCATCGGTATAGATCATGTTGGCGAGTAAAAATGCCGCCACCGATTTGCGCTCGGGCAATTCGCGCAATGTCCGCCGCAGATCCGTCATCCCTTCCCGCAGCGCATCGCGAAGCGCGTGTCTGGCCGGATAATCCGGCGTCAACAGGAACATCGGCAGAACGAAAATGATGAACCATACCCCGGTCAAAGGACCGGAAATGCGGTCGCCCTGATGGGTGGCGGGATCGAGACCGAACAACGGGGTAAATCCGAACAGGGTGCGTCCGGTTTCGGGGCTGGCGGCGAGAAAGCCGAGCACCAGGATCAGGCTAAGGATACCGCCGATGTAGCCAGTGGCCCAGCCGGTGCCGGACAGCCGGCCGATCTGGTCCGGCGGCACCAAGGTCGGCATCATCGCATTGTTGAACACAGTGGCGAATTCAACACCGATGGTTGCGATCCCATAGGAGAGCAACAGCGGCGGGATCACGCTGGCATCGCCGGGCTTGGCGAACCACATCAGGCTGGAGCCGATCACCAATAAAGTGCCGAATGCCGCAATCCAGGGCTTGCGCCGGCCACTGGCATCCGCGATCGCGCCAAGCACCGGCGACATCAGCGCGATCGCCAGCCCCGCCGCCGCGGTGGCAAAGCCCCAGAGCGACTGCCCGCTGGCGGGATTGGCGGCAACATGAGTCGCAAAATACGGCGCGAACACAAACGTCGTGATCAGTGTGAAGTAAGGCTGCGCAGCCCAATCGAAGAAAAGCCAGCTTATCACGGCCGCGCGCGGCGGATATTTAGTCGTCAAATCAACACGGCGGGATTCGGTCAATGCGATCGCCATCAAATATCCCTGCTGGAATGGCCTGCCTGGTCACGAGGAGGCGCTTTGCCTGTAGCATGCGGCTCCGTATAGCATAGCTATTGCGACGAACCCGCCTATCCGTTGTTTCCAGATTGGCATCGACACCCGGCAGAATTTTGATGAGCTCATGGGCGGCGAAGTTAGGCAGGCTCACGATAGCCTTTGCGCTGGTGCTTTTCCTCGACTTGCCGGCCAGCGCGCAGGATCAGCGTCAAAGCGCGGAACCGCTTCCAGATCCGCACGAGACCCATGCCGTGCTGGCCCAGCACGGCATGGTGGTGGCGCAGGAGAGGATCGCGGCCCAGATTGGCGCCGATGTGCTCAAGCGCGGCGGCAACGCCGTCGATGCCGCGGTCGCCACCGGCTTTGCGATGGCGGTAACCTATCCGCGTGCCGGAAACATCGGCGGTGGCGGCTTCATGGTTATCCATTTAGCCCAAGGCAACCAGGACATCGCCGTTGACTATCGCGAGGTCGCACCGGCCGCGACCACGCGCAATATTTTCCTCGGTCCCGATGGCAAGCCCGACCAGACGAGGTCACTTAATTCTGCGCTCGGCATCGGAGTACCCGGCACCGTGGCGGGCCTTTCGCTCGCGCTCGACAAATATGGCTCGGGCAAATTTTCGCTCGCAGAGCTTTTGAACCCGGCGATCGCGCTGGCCACCGATGGGATCCCGATTGCCGACGATATCGCGGACACGCTGGCGGAAGGCCGCGAGCGGCTATCGCGTTGGCCGACCTCGGCGAAATTCCTGTCTCGCGCCGATGGCGCTCCGCTGCGCGAGGGCGACCTTCTCGTTCAAAAGGACCTCGGGCAAACACTTTCGGCGATCGCCGAACAAGGGCCCCGCGGCTTCTATCAGGGTCCGGTCGCCAAAAAGCTGGTGAAGGCGATACGCGATGCCGGCGGGATCATGACGCTCGATGATTTAGGATCGTATCAACCGACCATCCGCGTGCCGGTGCACGGCAGCTACCGCGGCTACGATATCGTATCGATGCCACTGCCCTCGTCTGGCGGCGTGGTGCTGCTGGAAACGCTGAACATCCTTGAGGGCTTTCCGCTGCCGGAGATGAAACAAGGCTCGGTGCCCTCGCTGCATCTTTTGATCGAGGCGATGAAGCGCGCCTATGCCGATCGCGCGCATTATCTTGGAGATCCCGCTTTTGTCACCGCGCCAGTGACGCGGCTATTAACCAAGGAATATGCAGCCAAACAGCGCGAAGGCATCAGCCTCGACCACGCCACGCCATGGGTCGACGTGCTCTCGGGCGTTCCGCCGCACGAGGGCGACAACACCACGCATTTCTCGGTGGTCGATAGTGCGGGCGATGCTGTCAGCAACACCTACACGCTGAATTATCCCTACGGTGTTGGGCTGGTCGCCGAAGGCACCGGCGTGCTGCTCAACGACGAGCTCGATGATTTCACCGCGGCGCCCGGCGCGTCCAACGCGTTCGGCCTGGTCGGCTTCGAAGCCAATCTTCCGGCGCCAGGCAAGCGGCCGCTGTCATCGATGACGCCGACCATTGTACTGAAGGACGGCAAGGTCGTGCTGGTGACCGGGTCGCCCGGCGGCAGCCGCATCATCTCCGCGGTACTGCAGGTGATCGTCGATGTGCTCGATTATCATATGGACGTCGCCTCCGCAGTCGCCGCCCCCCGGTTGCACCATCAATGGATGCCGAACCAAGTCCGGGTCGAACACGGCTTTCCGGCGGATGTCATCGCGGGCCTGAGGGCGATGGGTCATACCGTGGTCGAGCCGCTCGGCCAGACATCGGCCAATTCGATTGCGGTGACTGCAAATGGATTGCTTGGCGCGCCCGATCCCCGCACCCGTGGCGCGGAAGCGGCGGGAGAGTAGATGCAAGTTGTAAAAGGACATTTGTAAAGGATACTCGCAGAAAGACATGGAGGCCTGCGATGACATCTCTCAAGGGCAGGACGATGTTCGTGTCGGGCGGCAGCCGCGGCATCGGGCTTGCGATCGCGTTGCGCGCGGCGCGCGACGGTGCCAATGTCGCGATTGCCGCGAAGACCGCCGAGCCGCATCCGAAGCTGAAGGGCACCATCTACACCGCGGCGGACGAGATACGCGCCGCTGGCGGCAACGCATTGCCGATCCTTTGCGATATCCGCGAGGAAGCGCAGGTGATAGCCGCCGTCGAACAGACGGTGGCCGAATTCGGCGGCATCGACATCTGCGTCAACAACGCCAGCGCCATTAGCCTGACCGATTCGCAGGCGACCGACATGAAGCGGTTCGACCTGATGATGAACATCAACACCCGCGGCACTTTCATGGTGTCGAAATACTGCATTCCGCATCTGAAGAAAGCGGGCAATCCGCATATCCTGATGCTGTCGCCGCCTCTCGACATGAAGACCAAATGGTTCGAGCACTCCACCGCCTACACGATGGCGAAGTTCGGCATGAGCATGTGTGTGCTGGGCCTCGCCGGTGAGTTGAAATCCGCAGGCGTTGCGGTCAATGCGCTGTGGCCGCGCACCACGATCGCTACCGCGGCGGTCGGCAATCTGCTGGGCGGAGACGCCATGATGCGTGCGAGCCGCACGCCCGAGATCATGGGCGATGCCGCTTACGCGATTCTGACGCGGCCCGCGCGTGAATTCACCGGGCAGTTTTGCATCGATGACAAGGTGCTCTATGCCAGCGGCGTGCGCGACTTCGAGTGCTATCGCGTCGATTCTTCCGTTACCCTGATGCCGGATTTCTTCGTGCCCGACGATGAGGCTCCGCCGCCCGGAGTGACGGTGCAAGCCATGCCGTCGGTTGGCGGGGTGCAAAGGTCGCGCTAGAGCTCCGTTGCGATAGAATCGGAACGAGCTCTAGATTCTTGTTTTGACGCGTTTTCTTCACGCGAACCGGTATCCACCCTCGGATCAAGTCCGAGGGCATGCTTCGCTCGAAAAACGCTCTAGAAATCCGACGCTACTCACCCGCGTGAGGAAGGATGTGGCCTGACCGATCACAGCGTGAACGATAGTTGGGCGCGGTCGGCGTCCGACCGTATACGGGCCGCCCTTTTCAAGCGCGCGGACATAGGCCGGACGGGTATGAGTGCGGTCGAGAAACGCCATCGCCCGGGGATGACCCTGATCGAGTCCTGCGCGTGCGAGCGCTGCTTCCAGGGGAAAGCTCATCTGGATATCGGCGGCGGTAAATTCTTTGCCGGCGAACCAGGTGCTCTTTCCAAGTTCACTTTCCCAATATGCCATATGCTGCTTGAGTTGCGGGTTCACCAATGCGGTCAGAGCCTGATTGGAGATCTTGCGCACCAACGGCCGCAGCAGAGCCGGTGCGCGTTTCGGCATCAGCGTGAACAGCAATTTGAGCAGCATCGGCGGCATCGCCGAGCCTTCGGCATAATGCAGCCAATAGGTGTAGCGCAGCCGCTCCGGCGTCTCGGCCGGCGGGATCAGGCGACCCTCGCCATACGTCTCGACGATGTAGTCGACGATCGCACCCGACTCCGCAACCGCGTTGCCGTTGTCGGTGATGACCGGGGATTTTCCAAGCGGGTGAATCGCGAGCAATTCCGCGGGCGCACGCATATCAGGCTGGCGCTGATAGCGAACGATCTCGTAAGGCACCCCGAGTTCTTCCAGCAGCCATAACACACGTTGCGAACGTGAATTATTGAGGTGATGGACGGCAAGCATGACGATTCCCGGCGAACAGCGCGATCTTGAGCGGTCCCGCTGGTGCCAGTCATGCACTGGAAAGTCGAGACACGCTGGCGAGATCAATATTACCCGGGTATTATTGACAAGCATGATTTACCCGGGTAATAAATGGGTTGGACCCATATAGAGTTTTCGATGGCCAGGCCTTCCGACACTGCCTTTATCGCGTTCGATGGCGAGCACCGTATCGCCGCCGGCGACCTGCGCGACGTCGCCCGCGCGGCAAAATGGGCGCTCGACCAGCGCAAAGAAGCCTCGGTGCTGATTTTCGACGGTATCAGCAGCAACGTAGTCGATCTCGATTTTCGCGGCACTGTCGACGACGTACTGGCACGATTGCCGGCGGCCGACAAAATTGCGCGGGACGAAACCGCAGACGAAATCGCACTTGGCGAGCCAGCCCCGCCGACCAGCCGCAGCCCGGGCCGACCGAAACTGGGTGTTGTCGCGCGCGAGATCACACTGCTGCCGCGGCATTGGGAATGGCTGGCGCGGCAATCCGGCGGCGCATCGGTGGCGATCCGCAAGCTGGTCGATGACGCGCGGCGCGGCAGCGAGGAGAAGGATCTCATCCGCCAGAGCCAGGACGCCGCCTATCGCTTCATGTCGGCCATGGCCGGCGACCGGCCGCATTTCGAAGAGGCGGTCCGTGCTCTGTTCGCGCCGGATCCTTTACGTTTCAGGAAGTTGATTGCCGACTGGCCCGCAGATTTGCGCGACCACGCCGCACAGCTCGCAGAACGGGCGTTCCAGCCCAAGTCACAGCCATAACCCCGGGTTGATGCCAAGACCGCGGAGCGCTACGTTGATTTGGATGATGGCAATCATATAAGCAACAGATGGCGCCAGGGGAGGCCGTCATGAGCACCGCATCTGCGCAATTCATGTTCGATGTCGGAAGCCCCCACGCGTTCCTCAGCCACGAGGCGATTCCGGCGATCGAAAAGCGCTGCAACGCGAAATTCGAATATGTTCCGATCCTGCTCGGCGGCATCTTCAAGGCGACCAACAACAAATCGCCCGTGGAAACACTGGCCGGCGTCAGGAACAAGCGCGAGTTTCACGCGCTGGAAACCGCGCGTTTTGTGAAGCGCTTCGGCGTCAAGCCTTATACCTGGAATCCATTCTTTCCCGTCAACACGCTTAACCTGATGCGCGCGGCAATTGCAGCCGAACTGGAAGGCGTATTCGAGAAATACGTCGACGCCGCGTTCCATCACATGTGGGTCGAACCGAAGAAGATGGACGACTGCGAAGTGGCCGTCGAAGCGTTCACCGCGTCGGGTCTGGATGCCCGAAAGTTGTTTGCGCGCGCGCAGGATCTCGAGGTCAAGGCCAGGCTGATCGAGAACACGCAAGCCGCGGTCGAGCGCGGCGCGTTCGGTTCGCCGACCTTCTTCGTCGGCACGGAAATGTTCTTCGGCAAGGAACAGCTGCGCGAGGTCGAGGAATTGATCTCGGGGAAATAGCGGCGAGCAGGGTGGGGTAGCTGAAATGCATAAGCGCAATGCGACGGTCGCGGTGGTCGGCGCCGGTGACTACATCGGAGCCGAGATCTCCAAGAAATTCGCAGCCGAGGGCTTTGCGGTATTCGCGGGGCGGCGCAACGGCGAAAAGCTCGAACCGCTGGTAAGCGAGGTCGAGGCGGCCGGCGGAACGATCTTGGCACGATCGCTCGATGCGCGAAAGGAAGACGAGGTCGCGGCCTTCCTCAATGACGCCGATAGCTATGCGCCGCTCGAAGTCGCCATCTTCAATGTCGGCGCCAACGTCAATTTTCCGATCCTGGAGACCACCGACCGCGTCTTTCGGAAAGTCTGGGAAATGGCGTGCTGGGCCGGCTTCGTCACCGGCCGCGAATCGGCACGGCTGATGCTGCCGCGCGGCCAGGGCAACATCTTCTTCACCGGGGCCACCGCTTCCCTGCGCGGTGGCAGCGGCTTTGCCGCGTTCGCCAGCGCCAAATTCGGTCTTCGCGCCGTGGCGCAATCGATGGCGCGCGAACTCGGACCGAAGAACATCCATGTGGCGCATTTGGTGATCGATGCCGGCGTCGATACCGCCTGGGTGCGCGAACGGCGCGAACAGCTCTGGGGCAGGGAAGCACTCGACAATCCTGATCTGTTGATGCCCCCTGCCTCGGTCGCGGCCTCCTACTGGCAGCTCTATCTGCAGCCGCGCAGCGCCTGGACGTTTGAAATGGAAATCCGTCCGTACGGGGAAAAATGGTGAAGGGGCGAATGGCGAGTGGCGAATAGCGAATGGAAGTTCCTTTCCCTGTTCGCTACTCCCTATTGGTCATCCGCCCCTCAAAACCGACAACAAAGGAATTAACCCATGCGAATTCTCGTGGTCGGCGCCGGTGCGATCGGCGGGTATTTCGGCGGCAGGATGCTGCAGGCCGGTCGCGACGTGACCTTTCTGGTCCGCCCGAAGCGCGCTGGCGAACTGGCGGCTGCCGGCCTCGTGATCAAGAGCCCCCATGGGGACGTGACCCTGAAAAACCCTGCTGCGGTCCAGGCCAACCAGCTCGCCGAGAAATTCGACGTCGTGCTGCTGAGCTGCAAGGCCTTCGATCTCGAGAACGCGATCAGCTCGTTCGCACCCGCCGTGGGGCCGCAGACCGCCATCATTCCGCTGCTCAATGGCATGCTGCATCTCGATGTGCTGGACGGAAAGTTCGGCCGCGAGCGGGTGCTGGGCGGGCTGTGCGCGATCGCGGCGACGCTCAACGACAGGCGCGAGGTGGTGCAATTGCAGCCGATGCAGTCGCTGACCTTCGGCGAACGCGACGGCAAGATGTCGGACCGGGT
>JAGXAJ010000157.1 GCA_018971625.1 Pseudomonadota bacterium | reverse complement strand
ACGATGATGTTCGGAAAAACGACGATATCGCGCAGCGGTAACACCGGATAAGACCGGCTTTCGCCGTGAACGATGGTTGGCCGGGGTTTCGGGGTCGTCATGACTATTCCTTTTGTTGCGCCCCCTTGCACGCAGTCCGCCCTTTTGCGTAACCGCCACAAGGTGCCGGGATGGGGTCGTTCGGCCCAATTTGGACGTGCTCCCCCGGATCTGTGGAGCGGCGAATCCTACATGAGATTACCGCCGCCGACCGCATAAGGTGGCTATCAACGATGGGGGTGTCAAGTCTGGGAAATGCCCACCAATGAGGGCTAAGTGCGGACTTACACAGCGATTGCAACTACTGCGTTATCTGCGCCGCAAAGGCTGCGGGAAGTCCCCCAGCCTTGCTTCTTCGGAGACGCCGAGCCCAGCGGGATCGGAACTCGATCAGGCGCTGGCGCTGTTTTCCACCGCGCGGTCGGAGCGATCCGCGTAGATGTAGAGCGGCCGGGCGGTTCCCTCGACCACTTCGCGCGAGATCACCACCTCTTCGACGCCCTCGAGGCCCGGAAGATCGAACATGGTCTCGAGCAGAATGCTTTCGAGGATCGAACGGAGCCCCCGCGCGCCGGTCTTGCGCTCGATCGCCTTGCGGGCAACTGCGCCAAGCGCTTCGTCGGCGAAGGTCAGTTCGATATTCTCCATCTCGAACAGACGCTGATACTGCTTCACCAGTGCGTTCTTCGGATCGGTCAGGATCTTCTTCAACGAGCTTTCGTCGAGATCTTCCAAGGTCGCGACTACCGGCAGGCGGCCGACGAACTCCGGGATCAGACCGTACTTCAACAGGTCTTCCGGCTCGACGTGACGGAAGATTTCGCCAGTACGGCGATCTTCCGGCGCCAGAACCTGGGCCGCAAAACCGATCGAGGTCGAACGTCCGCGCGCGGAAATGATTTTCTCGAGGCCCGAAAACGCGCCGCCACAGATGAACAGGATGTTGGTGGTGTCGACCTGCAGAAACTCCTGCTGCGGATGCTTGCGGCCGCCCTGAGGAGGCACGGAGGCGACGGTGCCTTCCATGATCTTCAGCAACGCCTGCTGCACGCCCTCGCCTGAGACGTCGCGGGTGATCGAGGGATTATCGGACTTGCGGCTGATCTTGTCGATTTCGTCGATATAGACGATGCCGCGCTGCGCGCGCTCGACATTGTAGTCGGCCGACTGCAAGAGCTTCAGGATGATGTTCTCGACGTCCTCGCCGACATAGCCGGCTTCGGTTAGCGTCGTCGCATCCGCCATCGTGAACGGCACGTCGAGAATCCGCGCCAAGGTCTGCGCCAGCAGCGTCTTGCCCGAACCGGTCGGACCGATCAGCAGGATGTTGGACTTCGCCAGTTCAACGTCGTTGTGCTTGGTCTGGTGGTTGAGCCGCTTGTAGTGATTGTGGACGGCAACCGATAGCACCTTCTTGGCATGACTCTGGCCGATAACGTAGTCATCGAGAACCTTGCAGATTTCCTTGGGCGTCGGAATCCCATCACGCGACTTCACCAGCGAGGACTTGTTCTCCTCGCGGATAATATCCATGCACAGTTCAACGCATTCGTCGCAGATGAATACGGTTGGGCCCGCGATCAGCTTGCGGACTTCATGCTGGCTCTTGCCACAGAACGAGCAATACAGGGTGTTCTTGGAGTCGCTCGTGCCGACCTTACTCATTCCTATCTCCGTCCGCCGTTCGATCCGCCTGCAAATCTTAATATCTGCGCCCTATTCCGGCACAGAACATAGATAGAGCAAAACTCGTACCAAAAAAGATCTTATGCTCCCAATGCCGCCAACCGCCGCTAACCTAGAGTCCTCATAATAATAGCCTATCCGGCCTAGCCAAGCATGCTGACACCCGACTATCAAGAATTCCCTAATCGGCCGGGCTTTGGCTACCCGTGAGAATACCGTGATTTGCTGTAGCCGCGCGAGCGCCAGATATGGAAATCAGCCAAGCGTTGCGCAATTACCACGCCGTCGTGCCGACATGAAAGCGGTACTTTATGCCCATGCAACGGGGCTAAAATGCCGTCTTGGCCGAAAATGGCCAATAACCGGCGTCTCCATGTAGCTGGTGCGGGTTCCGTCCGTGCTGTTACGGCGCTTTCGGCGTCGGCTCTTCGGATCGCTTGTCGATCACCTTGTCGACAATCCCGAAATCGCGGGCCATATCGGCGGTGAGGAACCGGTCGCGTTCCA
>JAGXAJ010000028.1 GCA_018971625.1 Pseudomonadota bacterium | reverse complement strand
GTCGGCATGATCAATTTCGCCCACGGCGACATCTTCATGATCGGCGGCTTCATCGCGCTGATTTCCTTTCTGGTGCTGGTCTCGTTCGGCCTCACCACGGTTCCCGTCATCCTGCTGATCGTGCTTCTGGTATCGATGGCGATCACCGCGCTTTACGGCTGGACGGTGGAGCGCATCGCCTACCGACCGCTGCGTCATTCGTTCCGCCTCGCCCCGATGCTGTCGGCGATCGGCATGTCGTTCGTGCTGTCGAACTTCTCGCAGGTCGCGCAAGGAGCTCGCGTCAAGCCGGTACCACCCATCATCACCGGCGGCTACACGCTGATGGAACGCAACGGTTTCGTGGTGCGGCTCTCCAACGTACAGATCATCGTCGTCCTCACCACCGTCGTGCTGCTTGCGATCTTCACCTGGCTGGTATCGCGCACGCGGCTCGGCCGCGACATGCGCGCCTGCGAACAGGACCAGACCATGGCGGCGTTGCTGGGGGTTGACGTCGACCGCACCATCTCCATGACGTTCGTGATCGGGTCTGCGCTCGCCGCCGTCGCGGGCATGATGTATCTGTTGTATTATGGTCTGGTCGATTTCTACATGGGCTTTGTCGCCGGCATCAAGGCATTCACCGCCGCGGTGCTCGGCGGCATCGGCTCGCTGCCCGGCGCGATGCTGGGCGGGCTCGCGATCGGCCTGATCGAGACGCTGTGGTCGGCCTATTTCTCGGTCGAGTACAAGGATGTCGCAGCGTTCTCGATCCTGATCATCGTGCTGATTTTCCTTCCGACCGGCCTGCTCGGTCGGCCCGAAGTCGAAAAAGTCTGACGGGCGCGGCGTGACAAAACCAACAACGCCGGCTTCGCGCGTCTCGGGCGCAGCCTTCATCTTCAAGAAAGCCGCAATCAGCGCGCTGGTCGCGCTGGTGCTGTTCTCGTTGATGATCGGGATCCGCACCGAGGCGGGACCAACCGGGCAATTGATCTACTGGACCAGGTTCGACGACCTTGCGAGCGTGGTCGCGATTGTGTTCGGCGGCAGTATCGTGGTGGAATTACTGCGGCGATGGTGGGGACCGCTCGGCACCCCAAGGCTCGTCCCACGACAGTTGCAGTCCAGCCTTGCATTGGCGCGAAAACTGCTCGCGCCGGCGCTTCTGATCTTCGCATTGCTGGTGCCGGTGATCTTCTACAATCAGCGCTACATTCTCGATCTCGGCATCCTCGTGCTGACCTATGTGATGCTGGGTTGGGGGCTGAACGTCGTGGTCGGGCTCGCAGGCCTGCTTGATCTCGGCTATGTCGCGTTTTATGCGGTCGGCGCCTATTCCTATGCACTGCTGGCGACGCATTTCGGCCTATCGTTCTGGGTCTGCCTGCCGCTCGCCGGAATCCTTGCCGCATTCTGGGGCATGCTGCTGGGCTTTCCAGTGCTGCGGCTGCGCGGCGACTATCTCGCGATTGTCACCCTGGCGTTCGGCGAGATCATCCGTCTCGTCATCGTCAATTGGGAAAGCCTTACCGGCGGCCCGAACGGCGTTTCCGGCATTCCGCGGCCGACCCTGTTCGGCATTCCGCTCACTCCCGCAGATGACGGACTGGCGGCGAGGCTCGGCATCGAGTTCTCGCCGACTCATCGCATCGTTTTTCTGTTCTATCTGATCCTGGCACTGGCGCTGTTGACCAATTGGGTGACCATTCGCTTGCGGCGCCTGCCGATCGGTCGCGCCTGGGAAGCGTTGCGCGAGGACGAGGTGGCCTGCCGCGCGCTCGGCATCAATATCACCACCACCAAGTTGACCGCATTCGCGACCGGCGCCATGTTCGGCGGTTTCGCCGGCGCGTTTTTCGCGACAAGGCAGGGCTTCATCAGCCCGGAATCCTTCACTTTCCAGGAATCGGCGCTGGTGCTGGCGATCGTCGTGCTTGGCGGGATGGGCTCGCAGCTCGGGGTCGCGCTTGCGGCGCTGATCATGATCGGCGGCTTCGAGCTGTTTCGTGACCTTGAGCAATATCGCATGCTGGTGTTCGGCATCGCGATGGTATTGCTGATGATCTGGCGGCCGCGCGGGCTGATCGGTCACCGCGCCCCTACCGTGTACCTGCGACAGTCGCAGGCGATCTCATCCGACCTCGTCAAGGAGGGACATGGATGAGCGGCGACAGCATCCTCGACGTCGATGGTTTGACCATGCGGTTTGGCGGCATTGTTGCTGTCAACGACCTTTCCTTTGGCGTCGAGCGGCGCCAGATCACCGCGCTGATCGGGCCGAACGGCGCCGGCAAGACCACCGTATTCAACTGCATCACCGGCTTCTACAAGCCGACATCAGGCACGATGCGCCTCGCCCATGAAAATGGCGCGCAGATCCGGCTGGAACGGCTGAACGATTTCCGGATTTCTAAGCAGGCCAAGGTCGCCCGAACCTTTCAGAACATCCGGCTGTTTCCTGGCATGACTGCGCTGGAAAACCTGATGGTCGCGCAGCACAACGCGCTGATGCGAGCCTCGGGCCTTACCTTCCTCGGCCTGATCGGCGCGCCATCCTGGCGCGCGGCCGAGAAGCGCGCGATCGAGCTGGCCAAATTCTGGCTCGACCGGATCGGACTGCTCGACCGCGCCGATGACGCCGCCGGCAACCTGGCCTATGGCGACCAGCGTCGGCTCGAGATCGCGCGCGCGATGTGCACCGAACCTGTACTGCTCTGCCTCGATGAGCCGGCCGCTGGACTGAATGGACGTGAAAGCGCCGCGTTAAGCGAGTTGCTGCTCTCGATCCGGACCGACCAGGGCACCTCGATCCTGTTGATCGAGCATGACATGTCAGTGGTGATGGAGATTTCCGACCGCGTCGTGGTGATGGACTACGGCGTCAAGATCGCGGAAGGCTCGCCCAGGGACGTCCGTGACGATCCCAAGGTGATCGCGGCCTATCTCGGCGTCGAGGACCAAGAACTCGCCGGCGTCGAGCAGGAGCTCGGGCTGTGAGCGGGTCCCTGCTCGAAATCCGCGGCCTGCATGCCGCCTACGGCAAGATCCAGGCGCTGAAGGGCGTCGATATCGAGATCAGCCCGGGTGAGATCGTGGCCTTGATCGGCGCCAACGGAGCCGGCAAGTCGACCCTGATGATGACGATCTTCGGCAAGCCGCGCGCACGTGCCGGACAAATCCTGTTCGACGGTCGCGATATCACCGAGCTTGCGACGCATGAGATCGCCCGGTTGCGCATTGCGCAGTCGCCCGAAGGGCGGCGGATTTTCCCGCGCATGAGTGTGGCGGAAAACCTGCAGATGGGCGCCGATGCCACCGACACCAGCGAAGCCGATCGCGCCAGCGCATTGGAGCGGGTGTTCACGCTGTTTCCGCGGCTGAAGGAACGCATGTCCCAGCGCGGCGGGACGCTGTCGGGCGGCGAACAACAAATGCTGGCGATCGGGCGCGCCTTGATGAGCCGCCCTCGCCTGTTGATGCTGGACGAACCTTCGCTCGGACTCGCACCGCTGATCGCACGGCAGATTTTTGATGCGATCCGCACATTGAACCGGCAGGATGGCCTCACCGTGCTGATCGTCGAGCAGAATGCCAATCACGCCCTGAAGCTTGCCCATCGCGGCTATGTCATGGTCAATGGCCTGATCACCTTAAGCGGAACCGGAGCCGACTTGCTGCAGCGCCCGGAAGTTCGATCGGCCTATCTGGAAGGCGGCCGACGGGCTTAGCAGCGCGTCTGCCCGGGAAGGTCTGCGTTCGGATGCTGCAGACCATGGATTTGCCCGAAAATTGCCTGTGACGTCGCGGCAAAATGAGCCGACAATGATATGATTTTCGAGCCCGGCCGTCCGCCGGGGATTTTCCCGTAGCGATCTATCCGCGAGGACTCCTCATGAAATCGTTGAAACTCATCGGCCTGGCGCTCGGCGCGTCGCTGGCACTGTCGACCACCGCGCTGGCGCAGGATATCACCATCGCGGTGGCCGGCCCGATGACAGGCGGCGAATCCGCGTTCGGGCGGCAACTGAAGGATGGCGCCGAACAGGCGGTGGCGGATATCAATGCCGGCGGCGGCTTGCTCGGCAAGAAGGTGGCGCTGGATATCGAGGATGACGCCTGCGACCCGAAACAGGCGCGCTCTGTTGCGGAAAAAATCGCCAGCGCGAAAATCCCGTTTGTCGCCGGCCATTATTGCTCGTCGTCGTCGATTCCCGCGTCGGAAGCCTATGCCGACGGCAACGTGCTGGAGATTACGCCGGCCTCGACCAACCCGCAGTTCACCGAACGCGGCCTCTGGAACGTGGCCCGCGTGTGCGGTCGCGACGACCAGCAGGGCACGGTTGCCGGCAACTACATCGCCAAGGCGTTCAAGGGCAAGAACATCGCAATCCTCAACGACAAGACCACGTACGGCAAGGGTCTCGCCGACGAAACCAAGAAGGCCCTCAACAAGGCCGGCATGACCGAGAAGCTGTTCGAGTCTTACAACAAGGGCGACAAGGACTTTAACGCTATCGTGTCGCGCCTGAAATTGAACAACATCGATCTGGTCTATGTCGGCGGCTACCATCAGGAAGCCGGCCTGATCCTGCGCCAGATGCGCGACCAGGGCCTGCAAACGGTTTTGATGGCGGGCGACGCGCTGGCCGACAAGGAATACGCCTCGATCACTGGCCCCGCAGGCGCAGGCACGCTGTTCACCTTCGGCGCCGACCCGCGCAACAAGCCGACGGCGAAATCGATCGTCGAGACTTTCAAGGCGAAGAACATCGATCCGGAGGGCTATACGCTCTACACCTACGCCGCGATACAGGTATGGTCGGGCGCAGTGAAGAAAGCCGGCACCACCGATCCGAAGAAAGTCATGACCACGATCAAGGGCAACGCCTGGGACACGGTGATCGGCACGCTGGAATTCGATGCCAAGGGCGACATCAAGCAACTCGACTATGTCGTCTACAAGTGGGATTCCAAGGGCGGCTACGCCGAGATCAACTCGAAGGGTTCATGAGCCCGACGCAACTTTAGCCCAAGGCAGCTTTAGCCCAACGCACCCTTTAGGCCAAGACAGCTTTTTCGACTCAAGCGCCCCGGCTGGCCGGGGCGTTTTCATTTGCTGTGAGAAAACGCTAGCTCGCCGCTTGCAATGGTTGTCGAGATGATGCCTTCACCGCCTCGATCGCACGGACCAGGTCGTTGGCCCGAAACGGTTTCTGCAGACATACGACGTCGGAGAATTCCGGCGACGAAGACACGAAGTCGAGCGCCGTCATGCCCGATATCGCAACGATCGGCAGGTCCGGGCTGCGCTCGCGCATCATCTTGATAAGGTCGAAGCCGTTGGTTCCCTGCAAAAAGATATCGACGATCGCCACGTCGAAACTTGAATTTTCGAACGCCTTCAATCCGGCCTTGGCGCTATCGGCTTCCACGATTTCGAAATGGTGCACCCGCAGCACGATGGCGATCATCGCGCGAACGTCGGCCTGATCGTCGATGACAAGAATACGGGACATCAATGCACAGGGGAGGAACGGTTTCTACGTAACCTACATCTTATTTTCCGACGCGGTCGCGCCACGCCGATATTATCCCGTCGGTGAGTAAAAATGCCGTTACCCCCGTCGGTTGCAAGCCGCCCGGATTAAGGAACGCGTAACCTTGGGTAGAGGCTTTCACAACATGGACGGCCACTGTCAAGTCCGGCCGGGCGGGGATCTCTCCAAACTGGCATCGGCATATCGACTAGATATAGCGATTCAACGGCCGCGCTACTATGGTGCCGAACGCCAGTGTGCAGGGGGCCTTGGTGCAGACAGGTGCCGATATCTTTCTCTCGACCATGCCGGCGACACGCCGCGACAGTGGCATCGCGCTTGCCGTGGTCGGCATCTCCGCGATTTTGTTCGCATGTATCGTGCCATTTGCCGGCATGCCGCTGGCCCCGGTCCCAGCGTTCGTTGCGAGCTATCAGTCCGCCCTCGCGATCAACGACCTGATCACCGCTGTTCTGCTGTTTTCGCAGTTTGCCGTACTGCGGTCGTGGGCGTTGCTATTGCTCGCGAGCGGATATCTGTTCACCGCTGCAGCGGCGGTCGCGCACGGCTTGACCTTTCCGGGCTTGTTTACGCCGACCGGACTGTTCGGCAGCGGATCGCAGACCACGGTCTGGCTCTACATGATCTGGCACGGCGGATTTCCGCTGTTCGTACTTGGTTACGCATTGCTGAAAAACAGCGGGGGCGGCCCTCGAATAGCGGGCTCGATCGGCTGGATCGCTCTGGCGAGCGTGATCGCGGTGATCGTGACGATGGTCGCCATGGTCTGGCTCGTCACTGGCGGGCACGACCGGCTGCCGATATTGTTGAGCGAGGGACACTATACCTCGGCGATGATCGACGTGGTGTCGGCGGTGTGGCTGCTCTGCCTCGCGGCGCTGTTCGTGCTGTGGCTCCGGCGGCCGCATTCCCTGGTCGACGTCTGGCTCATGGTGGCGCTTTGTGCGTGGCTGTTTGATATCGCGTTGTCGGCGATCGTCAATGTCGCGAGGTTCGACCTCGGCTTCTATTTCGGCCGGGTCTACGGACTCTGCGCCGCAAGTTTCGTGCTCGCCGTCCTGTTGTTTGACAACGTCGCCTTGCAGGCCCGATTGTCGCACCTGCTCGCGATGCTGCGCCGGCAGGCTGCCGACGAAAGGGACCATCATAGCGAACGCGAGCGGCTGTTCAGCGCGGTCGTCGAATCCTCCCACGATGCCATCATTCTTCTGACGCTCGACGGCACCATCACCGGTTGGAACAAGGCGGCCGAACGGCTGTCCGGGTTTACCGCGGCAGAAGCCGTCGGCAACCGTATCGACATCGTCATTCCGCCAGAATTGCAAGATCGGCCAGGCGAAATGCTCGAACAAATAGCGCGAGGCGAAGCGATCGAACAGCTCGATACGGTGCGCCTGCGCAAGGACGGCAGCAGGCTGGACATATCGCTGGTGATCTCTCCGATCAGATCCCGAACAGGAGAAGTGGTCGGCGCATCGGCGATCGCGCGCGACATCGGCGAGCGCAAGCGGGCGCAACAGGCTCTCAACCAGCAGATCGAGGAACGGCGTCGTATTTTCGAGACTTCTCAGGATCTGATCCTGGTAACCGATACCGAGGGAACTTTCGTCCAGGTCAGCCCGAGCTCGATGACCATCCTGGGCTATCAACCACCCGAAATGATCGGACACACGGCGATCAAGTTCATCCACCCCGACGATCTCGAAGGAACGCGCAACGAGATGCGCTCGGCGCGACGCGGCCGGCAAATCCGCAACTTCGAGGCCCGCTATGTCCACAAGGACGGACGGCTGGTGACGTTAACCTGGATGGGAACGTGGTCGGAGCCGGTACAGCGCTATTTCTTCGTCGGCCGCGACTTGACGGAAAAGCAGGCCACGGAAGCCCAGTTCCGCCAGGCCCAGAAGATGGAGGCTGTCGGCCAGTTAACCGGCGGCATTGCGCACGACTTCAACAACATCCTGACCGTCATCACCGGCACGATCGGAATTCTCGGCGAAGCGGTCGCCGACCGTCCCGAACTCGAAACCATCACCAGGATGATCGACGAAGCCGCCGAACGCGGCGGTCAACTGACCAAACATCTGCTCGCCTTCGCCCGCAAACAACCGCTGCAGCCGCGCGAGACCGATATCAACAATCTGGTGCTGGAGACCGTCAAGCTGCTGCGCCCAACGCTGGGAGAGCATATTCAGATCGATCCGTCGCTGGCGGACGACACCTGGCCGGCCCTGATCGATCCCAATCAGCTCACCACCGCCATTCTCAATCTGGCGCTGAATGGCCGCGACGCCATGCCATCCGGCGGCAGCCTCGTGATCGAGACCAAGAACACCTATCTTGATGAAGCCTATGCGGCCATGAACATCGAGGTCACACCGGGCCCCTATGTCATGATCGCGGTAAGCGACACAGGATCCGGGATCGCGCCCAGGAACCTGGAACGGGTGTTCGATCCCTTCTTCACCACCAAGGATGTCGGCAAGGGTACCGGACTTGGCCTCAGCATGGTCTACGGCCTCGTCAAGCAGTCCAACGGTCATATCAAGATCTACAGCGAGCAAGGTCACGGCACGAGCGTCAAGATGTACCTGCCGCGCGCAACCAAAGCGGATCCAGGCGCCACCGAGATGCCGGCATTGGCGCCGGTCCGGGGTGGGCATGAGGCGGTCCTCATTGTCGAGGACGACGCGCTGGTGCGCAAATTGGTGGTGACCCAGATCTGCAGCCTCGGCTACACCGCGCTGGAAGCAAGCAACGCGGCGGAAGCCTTGGCCGCGATCCGCAGCAATGCCGCCATCGACCTGTTACTCACCGACGTCATCATGCCTGGCTCCATGAACGGCCGCCAGCTGGCCGACGAGGCCGTGAAGCAGCGGCCCTCACTCAAGACGCTGTTCACGTCGGGCTATACCGAGAACGCCATCGTTCATCATGGACGTCTGGACGCCGGCGTATTGTTGCTGGCCAAACCATATCGCAAGCCGGAACTTGCCAGGATGATCCGGATGGCGCTCGACATCGAGCATGGGTCATGAACAACCTTCTGACCGACATTGCCGGCGTCCGCGTCGGCCACGCCGACGACGCCGCTCTCGGCTCCGGCGTCACTGCGGTGATCTTTGACAACCCCGCGACCGCCTCGATGGACGTGCGCGGCGGCGGCCCCGGCATCCGCGAGGGCTCGCTGCTCGATCCCGTCGCCACGGTGCAGCAGATTCACGGCATTGCCCTTGCTGGCGGCTCGGCGTTCGGACTGGAAGCCGGTGGCGGCGTGCAGGCCTGGCTCGCCGAACAGGGCCAGGGTTATCGAATCCGCGAAGCCGTCATTCCGATCGTGCCAGGCGCGATCTGTTTCGATCTGCTCAACGGCGGCAACAAACAATGGGGTCGCTTCGCGCCGTATCGGGATCTTGGCTATGCCGCGGCGACCGCGGCTGCGACGACATCCTTCGCGCTCGGCAGTGTCGGCGCGGGCCTCGGCGCGACCACGAGCAATCTGAAAGGCGGTCTCGGCTCGGCATCGGCGGCGACACAAGGCGGCATCAAGGTTGCCGCGCTTGCTATCGTCAATGCGGCCGGCAGCGTCACGGTCGGCGATGGACCGTGGTTCTGGGCGGCGCCATTCGAGATCGACGACGAATATGGCGGGCGCGGGCTGCCGCCATCATTCACGCCGGACATGCTGGCGATGCGTCTGAAGGGGGCGATGAATGCAACGCCGCCCGAGAACACCACGCTTGCGGTTGTCGTAACCGATGCGGTTCTGACCAAATCCCAGACCAAGCGGCTTGCGATGATCGCGCAGACCGGGTTTGCCCGCGCGATCTACCCGGTACACGCACCGCTCGACGGCGACGTGGTGTTCGCCGCCGCGACCTGCGAAAAGTCGATCGATCCGTTGGTCGGCTTGACCGAACTCGGCATGATCGCGGCCAATGTCACCGCGCGCGCAATCGCGCGTGGTGTCTATTCGGCGACCGCCCTGCCCTTTGCCGGCGCGCTGCCGAGTTGGAAGGATCGCTTCGGATAGGGTGCAGAAATGTGCCGGCCGGCGAAAAGCCGGCGCTCCACCTCATGCGCTGAAGGAAAACGGCGGCGCCGGTGATCAGGACGAGGCGGCGCCGCCAGAGACAGCCGATGCGGCTGTCACCGACGAAGATTCGACGAGACTGGCGGGCGCCGAACTGGCAGTGGACGAGCTTTGCGCCTCCAGTAGCGCCTGCATCGTCGCCGGCGATATCCGCGAAGCGGTGCTGAACCCCGTCGCTGGACCGGTGTTCGCCGCTGCCGAAGCCGGGCTGGAAACTTTGAACGGGCCTGCCTGTTCAAAACCGGAGCCGGAAACACCGGATGGCGCCGGAGAGGATGCGGACGTAATCAACGACCGAACGGCATCCAATGCGGTCGACGCGGCGCCCAAAGCAAACAGCATGATCAAACTCCAATACGCGCCGCGCCAGGCGGCTTACGTCGTCCACGCAAGCGCCGTGCCAGGGCAAAAGTCCGGTAAAGAAGCGGCTTTTTGAATTTCCAACGCGCCAGTTCCCCGGCAATCGATGCCGCGCAAGGCAGAATTTTCCCGCTTCTTGCATCCACAAGCGGTCTGCCACCGGCACCGATCGCATTGCCCCCGGGCTTGGCACATGTTACGCGGAACCGTTCCGCATGCCGAAATACCTTCTGGAAAGCGTACATGTCCCAGCAATTTGTGTCCCGTCCCCTGGTCATCGCACCGTCCATCCTGGCGGCTGATTTCTCGCGGCTGGCCGAGGAAATTCGTGCCGTCGACGAAGCCGGCGCAGACTGGATTCATCTCGATCCGATGGACGGGCACTTCGTTCCCAACATTTCCTTTGGTCCCGATGTCATCAAGGCGATGCGGCCGCACACCAAGAAGATATTCGACGCGCATCTGATGATCTCGCCTTGCGATCCCTACCTCGAAGCCTTCGCCAAGGCCGGCTGCGATCACATCACGGTGCATGCCGAGGCTGGCCCCCATTTGCATCGTTCGCTGCAGGCGATCCGCGCGCTCGGCAAGAAGGCCGGCGTCGTCATCAATCCGGCAACGCCGATCTCGGCGGTCGAAAATGTCATCGACATGGTCGATCTGGTGCTGGTGATGTCGGTCAATCCCGGCTTCGGCGGCCAGAGCTTCATCCGGTCCGCGCTTGGCAAGGTGAGCGATCTCAAGGCGATGATCGCAGGACGGCCGATCGATCTCGAGATCGATGGCGGCGTCGCACCGGACGTGGCCGGCCAGTTGGCAGCCGCCGGCGCCAACGCCTTTGTCGCGGGCTCCTCCGTGTTCAAGGGCGGCACCATGGAAAGCTACAAGACCAATATTTCCGCCATTCGCCAGGCGGCGGCGCTGGCGCGCGGAGAAGCAGTGTAAGCCTGCCCCCTCAGCGCTTGCGCGGAGCTTCCAGACCTTTCAGCAACAGCGCCAGCAGCGCGTCGAACCGCTCGGCAAGATCGGCATCCTTCCATTCCCCGGCATGCGCGGGATGATGGTAGCGGCTGATGGCGTCGAGGATCGCGCGCGCCGAGGCCCTGACGTCGGTGACCTGGAAGGCGCCCTGCTTGACGCCATCGTAAAGTATAGTCGCGATCTGATCGGCCAACCTTTCCTTGTGCGCCTTGACGACCACGCAGGCTTCGCGCGCCAGCGCCAGATAAGTCGCGAACATCTCGGGATCGTCGCAAACCTTCTTCTGCTTGGCCAGACAAAGCGTACGCAGCCAACGCTCAAGCCGCGCGGGCGCAGGTCCTGAGCCCTCGGCGATCTTGGCAAGCGGCGCGCTGACGCGGTCAAGCCATCGCTTGGCTACCGCCTCGCGCAACGACGCCTTGCTCGGGAAATGCCGATAGACGCTGCCGTGACTGACATCCAGCGCACGGGCAACGTCGACGACGGTTGCCTTTGCCAGTCCGAAGCGGCGCAGAACGTCCTCGGTGACCTCCAGAATGCGTTCAGGCGTTAAAACCACGACTTCATTCATGCGGGCACCATTTACCTTACCTCGGGCTGTCAGCACCATCTAACGGGTGAATTTGGCCGCCTGGGCCGCCAGATGGCGGGCGACCTGGACATTGAGCCAGTGATGGATTCGGGCGGTAAAATATAAAAGCTCAGCGGTCATGGCAGTTTCTCGGCGAGGTTTCTTGGCTGGTCCCCGCGTGTTCGCGGTGGCTCGAAGCAACCATAATCGCCTGGATGACAGATTTCAATATCTGTTATCCAATATACCGTGACTGACGGCGCTCCGGTATTTGACCGGGCCCTGCCCGTCGCGGTCCCCTGTGCGTGCGCTTGCATGAGCCTGTTTGTCTCACTGGCACCACTCTGCTAAACAGCGACGTAATCCCTCAAAACGTCGAAACGCGCCATGATCCCCCGCTACAGCCGCCCGGAGATGGCCTCCATCTGGGAGGCCCAAACCCGATTCAAGATCTGGTTCGAGATCGAGGCGCATGCCGCGGACGCGCTGGCGGAACTGGGCGTGATCCCCAAGGAAGCCGCCAAAACAATCTGGGCCAAGGCAAAGGACGCCACTTTCGACGTTGCGCGGATTGACGAGATCGAACGCGAGACCAAGCACGATGTCATCGCCTTCTTGACCCATCTGGCCGAAATCGTCGGCCCCGAGGCGCGTTTCGTGCACCAGGGCATGACCTCTTCCGACGTGCTCGATACCTGCCTCAACGTGCAATTGGCCCGCGCGGCGGATCTATTGATCGCCGACGTCGACAGGGTTCTGGCCGCGCTGAAGAAGCGCGCCTTCGAGCACAAGATGACCCCGACTATCGGCCGCTCCCACGGCATCCACGCCGAACCGGTGACATTCGGACTGAAGCTTGCCTATGCTCATGCAGAATTTTCCCGCGCCCGCGAGCGGCTGGTCGCTGCCCGCAAGGAAGTTGCGACCTGCGCGATCTCAGGCGCGGTCGGCACCTTCGCCCAGATCGATCCGCGCGTGGAGGCGCATGTCGCCAAGGCGATGGGACTGGTGCCGGAGCCGATCTCGACGCAGGTGATTCCGCGCGATCGCCACGCGATGTATTTCGCTACCCTTGGCGTGATCGCCTCCTCAATCGAGCGGCTCGCCACCGAAATCCGTCACATGCAGCGCACTGAGGTGCTGGAGGCCGAGGAATTCTTCTCCGAAGGCCAGAAAGGCTCCTCGGCGATGCCGCACAAGCGCAATCCGGTATTGTCAGAGAATCTCACCGGCCTCGCACGCATGGTGCGCGGATATGTAACGCCGGCGCTGGAGAATGTCGCGTTGTGGCATGAGCGCGATATTTCGCATTCCTCCGTCGAGCGCATGATCGGCCCCGACGCCACAATCACGCTCGACTTCGCGCTCAATCGCCTCGCCGGCCTGGTCGACAAGCTGCTGGTCTACCCTGCCAACATGCGGAAGAATCTCGATCGCCTCGGCGGCCTCGTGCATTCGCAACGGTTGCTGATTGCGCTGACGCAGAAAGGCGCCAGCCGCGAGGACGCCTACAAATACGTGCAGCGCAACGCGATGCCGGTATGGCGCGGCGAAGGCGATTTCCAGACGCTGCTGAAAAAAGATCCCGACGTGAAGAAGTATCTCTCCGATGCCGAGATCGAGGAGCAGTTCGACCTCGCCCATCACCTCAAGCACGTCGACACGATCTTCGGCCGCGTATTCGGCGCGACGTGAAATCGACTCAAGGCTTTTGGCTGGGCTCCAGTTCCAGTTTCACTTCGGCTGTCCCGCCATTGTTCTTGTAAAACAGGTCGTAGAGCCAGGGCAGACCGATCACCGCGTCGTTGACGTAGAGAAACACCTCGCCGCTGCTGCGCGGCGTGAATTCGGCGGTCCATGCGTTGCCGCCCTGTTTGAAATGCAGAACGTGCTCCTCAAGCCCGGGGCTACCGACGCGGAGAATGGTGGCGAACCAATTTGACCAGACCAGCCGCCGGTAGGGCGCACCCAGCAATTGGATCCAGGACGCCTCGTGGCGATCAAAACCGTTTGGATTCGTACTTATTCTATCGTCCACGAAAGGCTCCTTATCGACGGTCAGCGTGATTTGATATCTTCTGCCCTCCGTTACTTTCACGCCGATCGCGTTGCATGGGTTTGATGTCGCCATCACGATCGGCTTGGCGTTAGCCGCCGCAGCCGCGACATTCTTCAGATCTATTTCCCCGGTTGCCTTGCAGACCAGGCCAAGCGTATTCGCGGTGCCGAAGGCAAGCCATGAGAACAACCAGAACATGATAGCGGTTGGGAACAGCCAGTGGCTCAGCACATAAAAAAACGCCTTGTAAATTCCGATCCGACGCAGCCTGTAAACTATCGCGCGCCAACCGGTCACTATCTTGTGCTTCGCAGGATCGTGCCAGGCCAGGCGCGACACGTCGCGGATCGTCTGTTGCAGGTTGGTGCCGTACCACATCAGAAACAGCGCCACGATGCCGCCCGCCAGTACGAAGCCCGGCCCGTCGCGGAACGCGATCCACCACGGCTCCAGGAATGCCGGCAGGAAGGATGCCGCGGCATTGATGATCGGACGGACAAAACCGCCGAACTCTGCCTTGCCGAAGCCCGGCCAATAGATCACCCATACCGGCGTGGCGACAACGAACAGCGTGGCGAACACCGTCAGGAAATAGACGACGCGACGCAGCCAGATCCAGTTCCAGACATCGTTCTGAACAGCGGAGCGCCAATCAGGATGATCGTCGATCGGATGCGGTCCCTCGGCGATCAGGCCGGCCTTGTTGGTGTAGCGATAGCGTTCGGCTTTCGGCATGACTACCGGCACATAACGATCTGTGCCAAATCGAATGCGCCTGAAAACGGCGTCGTGAATGGTCGGCTTCGGCGGCGGAAGCACCTGGTGCGGCTGGCCCGGCGGATACAAATCGTCGAGAATTCGTGTCTGTGGCGGATCGGCTTTGCGCAGAAGCTGCCAGATGCAGGCGAGATCGTCACGGAACGACAGCTTGTAGGGCGGAGCTTCGTAGAGATCCTTGAGATTGCGCGGCTTGTAGCGATAGTAGGCGGCAAAACCCTTGCGGGAATCGTTGAGTTTGTCGTCTGGCCAGATCCGGGGATCGGTCACGATCGAGCGTTGCCCGGTGAAATATCTCAGCCCGTACGGCTGAGCCCGGTCCAGCATCCAGTCGAGCGTCACATAGGCAAGCCCGTTCTCCGGATAGCCGCCCCCAACGTCGGCGTGAACGCCGACGAACCAGACCTGGCTGATGCGTTTCTGATCGATCTCGGGAAGCTGGGTTCGTCGATACGGCGGAGGCTCGGCCTGTTTCGCAGCCTCACTGCGTGGATCATAATTGATGTCGAACAGCCAATCCGTCTTGTCGTTTCCAGGCACCCTTGCCTTGGCGCGGACATAACGTTCGTCCCAGATCACCGGCGTAAACGCGGCTCGCTCGTCTTCCAGCGACATCGCATGGCAGGCTTTGAGGATCTTCGCGCTCATGAACTGGTCCGGCATCGACAGCGGCCAGATCCAGTAGTCGATGGCGCGGGTCATTTCCTCGATCGGCCCACCATAGGCATCGACGGTGTCCCAGATACCGACGAACTGGATGCTCTCGACTTCAACAGCCGGCGGCGCGTCGACGTTCTGGCCCCGGAGTCGGCGCGATAGGCGGATCATGAAGTCACGTATGCCGCGCAAATCGATGTGGACCTTGCCGAGATATTTGAGGATGCCGCCGGTAAAACGCCGCCGGTAGCGGCGATAGGCATCGGCAGCGAAGCGTGCGAGGTCGGCCTCATTGTCGTCGTAAGCGACGAGGCCCTGGGAGGCGATCATTCCAGCCACGATCCGGATGGTGAAGGCGCCGCGGCTGAATCCGAAACAATAGATGCGATCGCCTTGCCGGTAATTGCGACAGCAAAAGCTGTAGATCGCGATCACATTGCGCTTCAGGCCAAACCCGAAGATTCCGCCCAGAATGGCAAACAGCTTGAACGAAGATGTGCCGACGCCATCGTCATAGAATGCGACCTGCTGCTCGGGATTGCTCAGGTCGAGCAGCTGGTAGAGCCTCCAGACATTGGTCTTGAACAGGCTTCGCGAGCTGTTGCCGGTTCCGTCCGACAGCAAAATGATGTTTTTCGACATGGATGCCCCAGCCCCGGGATGCCGCAAAACAGCAAGGCTGGCCTCAAATTTTGGGGAACGCAAGGTACAATTTGTACGGGAATCAGGGCTCTACGCAACTACTCTGCCATGCGATAACAACTGAATGATCCCCCGGGATCGGCTAGTATCGCGGGCGTGCCATCCTTCCCGACGATTCTCCTGCTCGATTCCGGCCTCGGCGGTCTCACCGTCCTGCGTGAGATCGTCAAGGTGCGCCCCGACGCGCATTATACCTACGTCGCCGACGACGTGTTCTTTCCTTATGGCCGCCACAGCGAAGATGCGATCATCGCACGGGTCGTGCCACTGGTCGGTGAATTGATAGCCGCGCACCGGCCCGATCTTGTGGTGATTGCCTGCAACACGATGTCGGTTTCGGTGATGGCGCACCTGCGCGCGGCCTACCGCATGCCGTTTGTCGGCACCGTGCCGGCGATCAAGCCGGCCTGTGCCGCATCGAAGACCGGGCGCGTGTCGGTGCTCGGCACCAGGGCCACCGTGAAGCGCGAATACACCCATGCGCTGATTCGCGATCACGGCCAGGGTTGCGCGGTGACTTTGGTTGGCTCGTCCGATCTCGCTTCGCTGGCGGAGGCGGCCTTGAGCGGTCACCCGGTCAGCGATGCCGCGATTTCGGCCGAGCTGATGCCCTGTTTCGTCGGCGCTGGCGAAGATGCTTCGGCGTGGACCGATACTGTAGTGCTGGCCTGCACGCATTTTCCGCTGCTGCTGGACCGGTTCGTCAGGCTTGCGCCCTGGCCGGTCAACTGGATCGATCCCGCGCCCGCGATCGCCAGGCGCGTTGTGGATCTGCTCGGAGCCGCCGGTAGCGAAATGGACTCCGCTGGCGCGGAAATGATCTTCACGTCGGGACGACCTCACGCGCTGAGCCAGGCACTGATACCGTTTTTCGGCGGCCGCGTGCCGGCCTGAACGGCCTCGATCTTCCCTGCCGCACCCCACGCTGCTAGGTTTGCGGCAACAACCAGCAGCGGGATGGAGCCTCGCACGTGACCACCGCAACGCCCGCGTCCCTGAACCGTCTGCGCAAATTATGGCGTGAGGGCCGCCCGACCTTTGGTGCAATCGCGACCATTCCCTCAATCCAGACCGTGCAGATTATGGCCCGCTCCGGCCTCGACTGGATCATCGTCGATCTCGAGCATGGCCCGATCGATCTCGCCTCGGCGCATGGCATGATCGTCGCGACTTCAGGCACGCCCTGCGTACCGCTGGCGCGGATTGCCGCCAACGAACCCTGGCTCGCCAAGGCGCCGATGGATATCGGTGCCCTGGGAATCAATTTTCCGATAATTTGCAGTCGCGCGGAGGTCGAAAAGGCCGTGCGCAGCTTGCGCTATCCGCCTCGCGGCGACCGGTTGTGGGGACCATTTCATGCGCCGTTCCGCTGGGGCGTTTCGATGCCCGACTACATGGCGCGCGCGGATGACGACGTGATCTGCATGATCACCATTGAGCATGTCGAAGCGGTCAAGCGCATCGACGAGATCATGGCAACGCCCGGCATCGACATCGCAGTGATCGGTCCTGGCGACCTCGCCACCTCGATCGGCAAGCAAGGCCGCGTTGATGATCCCGAAGTCATGGAACTGATGGCGCTGGCCGAGGCCGGCATCCGCAAGGGCGGCGTTCCGATCGGCGGCGTGGCGCGCACCGCGGAGCAGGCCAACCAGATGATCGAGCGCGGCTACGTCGCACTCGCGCTGGGCTTCGACTGGTCGCTGTTTGCGCGCGGCATCGCGGCGAGCTTCGAGGGCATCAAGCGCTGACGCAGGGGCTTTCGCCATGTCTTACGGCGGCCAACCGCTCGGCTGGCGCGCCCTGAGCCGCCGTCCGTCGGGCGCGATATTGTGGCCGATTTGATATCGAAACCGGACCTTATCGTTTGACACAACAACGGTTTCTCCCTAGAAACCACCTGCTCGCGGGCCGGTTTCGGCCCGCGTTGCGTTTCGCGACCCGTGGCCCCCCTCCAAGCTTAAGGGGCGGGCCTGTCGGCTCCGGGATTTCCCGGTGCACAGGAGGGCGCGTTTCCTCAAAACCTTAAACTTGCAAAGAGGACGCGATGACCAAGCGCAGTGAGGCGAAATACAAGATCGATCGCCGTATGGGCCAGAACATCTGGGGCCGCCCGAAGAGCCCCGTGAACCGCAGGGAATACGGCCCCGGCCAGCATGGCCAGCGCCGCAAGGGCAAACTCTCCGATTTCGGCGTGCAGCTCCGCGCCAAGCAGAAGCTGAAGGGCTATTACGCCAACGTTAGCGAGCGCCAGTTCCACGGCATCTATGTCGAAGCCAGCCGTCTCAAGGGCGACACCGGTGAAAACCTGATCGGCCTGCTCGAGCGCCGCCTCGATACCGTGGTCTTTCGCGCCAAGTTCGTGTCGACCATGTTCGCCGCACGCCAGTTCATCAATCACGGCCACGTCAAGGTGAACGGCCGCCGTGTCAATATCTCGAGCTTCATGGTGAAGGTCGGCGACGTGATAGAGGTCAAGGAAGCCTCCAAGCAGCTCGCGGTGGTGCTCGAAGCCACCCAGCTCAACGAGCGCGACGTGCCCGATTTCATCGAGGTCGATCACTCCAAGATGACGGCGAAGTTCACCCGCATCCCGCATCTGTCGGACGTTCCGTTCGCCGTACAGATGGAGCCGCATCTGATCGTCGAATTCTATTCGCGCTGATATTTCGGCCTACCGCAGCATCAAAAGACCCCGGTTTTGCCGGGGTCTTTTTGTTTGGCATGCCGTCAGGCAACCTTTTCCTGATCATCTATTGGCTCTGCTACAAGTTTGACGCCGAACGATTGCATAACTCTTCTCACCGTATCGAATTCGGGCTTCGCCGTCTCCTTGAAGGTCTTGTAGAGGCTTTCCCGCGAAAGACCTGTAGCCTTGGCAATATCTCCCATGCCTTTGGCGCGCGCCACGGTATCGAGCGCAGTGCAAATATAACCCGGGTCATTCGTCTCGAGCGCCTCGGTAAGGTAGGCGGCAATCGCTACCGGCGTTTTGAGATAATCGGCTGCATCGAACTTTGAAACTTTTGCCATTTTTCTACCTCTGAAGCCGCGACGCCATCTGCTTCGCGCGTCTGATGTCGTCATCTTGGGTTGACTTGTCACCGCCGCACAAAATCAGCACAATCGTCTTGCCCGTCTGCTTGTAGTAAATCCGGTAGCCTGGACCGTATGTCAGACGCAGTTCGCTGATGCCCTCGCCAACCGGCTTGACGTCGCCGGCATGACCCAAGCCAAGTCGTTCAATTCGAGAGACGATCTTCGCAACGGCCCGCGGATCCCTAAGAGTGGTAAGCCAATTGTCGAATTCTTCCGTCTTTTCAATCTCAAACACTTGTATCCTATAGGATACGTCCTGTACGATGTCAATCACTCGACAAGTGCTGGAAGCATCCCATGCCCTACACCCCTCCCCCACGCGATCCCAAAGCTCCCCCGGTGCGGATCAATTTGCTGTCGGACACCCAGACCCGGCCGACACCGGCGATGCGGGAGGCGATGGCGCGGGCCGAGGTAGGAGACGAGCAGATCGGCGACGATCCGACCACCAACCTGTTGTGCGAACGGGTGGCCAACCTGCTCGGCAAGCAGGCCGCCGTGTTCATGCCGTCGGGTACGATGTGCAATGTCGCTGCGACACTGTCCCATTGCCGCCCCGGCGATGAAATCCTGGCCCATGAAACCGCGCATATCCTGGCGCGCGAAGGCGGTGCGCATGCCGCGCTCGGCGGATTCCAGATCACGCCCCTATCGGGCGCCGACGGACAATTCACACCCGACACGTTCCGCAACACGCTGCATCCGCGCACGCGCTACCAGCCGCCGCAAATTCTGGTCAGCGTCGAGCAGACCGCCAATATCGGCGGCGGCACGATCTGGAAAAAATCCGCACTTGATGAGGTCGTGCAGATCGCCAGGTCGAACGGCCTTGCCACCCATATGGACGGCGCGCGGCTGCTGAACGCCTGCGTCGCGACGGGGATAACTGCGCGCGACATGGCCGCCGGATGGGATTCCGCATGGCTGGATTTTTCCAAGGGGCTCGGTGCGCCCGTTGGCGCCGTGATCGCCGGCTCGCGCGATTTCATCGATGATGTCTGGCGCTGGAAGCAGCGGCTCGGCGGCTCAATGCGCCAGTCCGGCATTTGCGCCGCGGCCTGCCTGCATGCGCTCGACCATCACGTCGACCGCCTCGCCGACGATCACGCCAATGCGCGGGCGCTGGCGCGCGGACTATCGCAGATTCCGGGCGTCGAGGTGCAGCAACCCGAAACCAATCTGGTTTTCTTTGTCCCCGACAAGTCGGGCGTCGGCGGCGCCAAACTGGTCGAGGCGCTGAACAAGCGCGGCGTGCTGCTGGCGATGATGGATGGCCGCATCCGGGCCTGCACCCATCTCGATGTCACGGCCGCGATGATCGAGGAGACGGTCGGCCTGGTGCGCGAGATCGTGCGCGCGACCTAACTCACTTCTCCAAGGCGTCGTAGACCAGCATTTTCAGTTCGGTCTGAATCCGTTCGCGCTGCGTTGGCGTCTGCATCATGCAGATCACGAACATGTCGTCCCTGGGATCGATGAAGAAAACGTGCCTGCAACGCCATCCCAGCGGTATTCGCCGATCGGGCAGGCGCGTGCCCGGCTGCGCGGTGCGCACCGCAAAGCCAAAACTGAAGCCGCTGTCGCTGCCGGGAAAATAGAAATAGTCGCGCGCGATGTGTGTTTCCGACCCGATGTGATCCGAAGTCATCAACGCGACGGTATCGCGCCTGAGATAGCGCCGGCCTTCAAAGGTGCCGCGGTCGAGGAGCATTTGCGCGAACCGCGCGTAGTCACCATCCCGCGCCGCCGGATTCCCAACGCCTCGGTCGCATCGGATCGCTGATGCCCGCGACCAGACTGGTGAAGCGATCGGCCGGCAGCGGTTCTGCGATCAGCGCGCGCCTGGCTTCGTCCGCGACGTAAAAGGCCGTGTCGCCCATGCCGAGCGGATCGAGCAGACGCTCCTTCTCGAACTGGAACAGCGATTTCCCGGAAACTACCTCGATGACTCGGCCGAGACCGATGGCCGGGAGCGTAGCGGCCGGTTCAGTCGGCACAAGGGTCGCCGACACCTGCCAATGCCTGGGCGTGAAACCCGGCGCTGTCGTTGGAAAAGCAGCAAAAGATAACGCGCACGAGCGATGGCGCACCGACCAACGCATCCCTCGTTGACGAGATTGCGATCTGTGCCGCACGGTCGGCGGGAAAACGATAGATACCGGTCGAGATCGCCGGAAAAGCCACTGAAGAAAGGTCGTGCTTGCTGCAAAGTGCGATCGAGCGGCGATAGCAGGAGGCAAGCAGATCGTCTTCGTTGAGACTTCCACCATTCCACACCGGCCCGACGGTGTGAATCACGTGCTTGGCCTCGAGCCGATATCCTTTGGTGATTTTGGCATCGCCGGTCTTGCAACCGTGAAGGGCGCGGCATTCGGCCAGCAGTTCAGAACCGGCCGCGCGATGGATCGCGCCGTCCACGCCGCCACCGCCTAGCAGCGACGTGTTCGCTGCGTTGACGATGGCGTCAACGCGCAACGTTGTGATGTCAGCAACGATGACTTCGAGCCGCGCCGGGCCGAGCTGGCGCGCTGCAAAGCTCAGGCGGAGGCCGAAGCGCCGACCGTAACGCCCTTGTCGGCAAGAAGCTTCTGCAGCTCACCGGCCTGGAACATCTCGCGGACGATATCGCAGCCGCCAACGAACTCGCCCTTGACATAGAGCTGCGGAATAGTCGGCCAGTTCGAATATGTCTTGATGCCGTCGCGCAGGTCGGCGGATTCGAGAACGTTCAGACCCTTGTAGCCAACTCCGACGTGGTCGAGAATCTGGACCACCTGTCCGGAAAAGCCGCACTGCGGAAATTGCGGCGTACCCTTCATGAACAGCACGACGTCGTTCGACTTCACTTCGTTTTCGATGAATTGCTCAATGCTCATAATTCGTTCCTTTGGGGCATACCCCTGCGACACAGCCGTCCGGGCCGACCTCACCCATCTAACCCTTTATTGCCGTATATCTACCTCAAACCGTTGCGCATCCAAAGTAAAATGACGCGGAGCTGGCATGCGCGGTTTTGAGACAGCCACCCCCGGGCAGCGGCCATGATCGTCATAATCTTTCGGGAGGGCCGGAGAAGGCTTTTATCCCACCCGGAAGCGCCTATCTAGGACAGGCTATTCCGGAGGAACCGGCAGGCCAAGGCAACGTTCTCTCCCCAACCGGAGGCCATCGTGACGAAACCAGCATCTGCTGCGGCCACGCTTGGCACCCCCTACCGGTCCTTGTTCCCGGATTCCGGCACTTTGGCCCAGAATTTGGTTGTGGCCTTCCTCGAGGTCCGCAACGAGACGGAACGCCGCGCCGCGCCTCTTTCGCCGGAAGATCAGCTGATTCAGTCGATGCCAGACGCCAGTCCGGCCAAATGGCATCGCGCCCATACCACGTGGTTTTTTGAGCAATTCCTGCTCGGCAAACATTGTCAGGACTATCAGGTCTTTCATCCGGACTATGCCTTCCTGTTCAATTCCTATTATGTCAGTGCCGGGTCGCGCCATGCCCGCCATCAGCGCGGCCATCTGACCCGGCCGAGCGCCGAGGAGGTCACCGCCTATCGCCGGCATGTCGACGCAGCCGTGGTGAAATTCTTTGAGACCGCCAATGAAGACACGCTGTCGAAGCTCGTGCCGCTGGTCGAAGTCGGCCTCAATCACGAGCAGCAGCATCAGGAGTTGATGCTGACCGATATCCTGCACGCCTTCGCGCAAAATCCGATACTGCCGTCCTATGATCCGTCATGGCGCTTTCCGGTTTCAACCAATGGCGGCGACCAATGGATCACTCTCAATGAGGGCATCCACTCCATCGGCCACGCCGGCGACAGTTTCCATTTCGACAATGAAAAGCCGGCACACCGTGCGCTGGTCGGCCCTGTCAGGCTCGCGCGCAACCTCGTCACCAATGCCGAATGGCTCGCCTTCATGGCCGACGGCGGCTATCGCACCGCAACGTTGTGGTTGATGGACGGCTTTGCCACCGCCGCCAGTGAGGAATGGCGGGCGCCCGGCCATTGGCATCAGATCGACGGCGAATGGCGGGTCATGACGCTCGCGGGGTTAAGGCCGGTGGATCCGAACGCCCCGGTCTGCCATGTCAGCTATTACGAAGCGGACGCGTTCGCGCGCTGGAGCGGCAGGCATTTGCCGACCGAAATGGAATGGGAAGTGGCAGCCCGCGCCGGCCATCTCAACGACGCCTTCGGGGTCGTCTGGCAATGGACCCGCAGCGCCTACGCCCCCTATCCCGGCTATCGCGCGGTCGAAGGCGCGCTCGGCGAGTACAACGGCAAATTCATGGTCAATCAGTTCGTGCTGCGCGGCTCCTCGCTTGCGACGCCGCAGGCCCATAGCCGCATTACCTACCGCAACTTCTTTTATCCGCACCATCGCTGGCAGTTCACCGGACTGCGGCTCGCCGACTACGCCGACTGATTCCCTGTCGAATTCAACCGCGCCGGGACGCGCGTCAGGAGATTGACATGAATGTGCATGCCCCCGCTTTGGCCGGAGCGCACCTGCCGGATGAACAGACCACCGCTTTCGCACGCGATGCGATTGACGACCTGTCGCAACGGCCCAAGCGGCTGTCGCCGAAATATTTCTATGACGCCACGGGGTCTGAATTGTTCGAAGCAATCACCCAGCTACCGGAATACTACCCGACCCGCACCGAACTCTCGATTCTGCGCGATCGCGGCAGCGATATCTCGGCCATCATCCCCAAGCGAGCAGCACTGGTTGAATTCGGCGCCGGCGCGACCACGAAGGTCCGCCTGCTATTGGAGAATTGTGCCATCAGCGCTTACGTCCCCGTCGATATTTCCAGCGACTTCCTGCAAGGTCAGGCCGACGCCCTGCGCAAGGATTTCCCTGGCCTGGACGTCTATCCGGTAGCGGCGGATTTCACCGCACCGTTCGTATTGCCCGAGGCCATCGCCGGCTTGCCGAAGGTCGGATTTTTTCCGGGTTCAACGCTTGGAAATTTCGAACCGTACGAGGCCCGCGCCTTCCTGCGCAGCGCGCGCCGAATCCTGGGCGAAGGCGCGCAGATGATCATCGGCGTCGACCTCGAAAAGGACGAACGCGTGCTGTACGACGCCTATAACGATGCCGCTGGCGTGACCGCGCGCTTCAATCTCAATATGCTGGTCCGCATCAACCGCGAGCTCGGCGGCAATTTCGACCTTTCGGCCTTTACCCATCGCGCGATCTATAACCGCGGTCGGCATCGCATCGAGATGCATCTGATCAGCAAGAAATCACAGACGGTACGCATGCTCGGTACCAGTTTTGCGTTCCGCGCCGGCGAAAGCATTCACACCGAGAGCAGCTACAAGTACAGCGTCGAGCGCTTCACGGCGCTGGCGCGCGGCTCGGGCTGGAGGGCACGCGAGTCATGGACGGACGCTGCCGGCATGTTTTCGGTTCATGCCCTGGTTGCTTCGGACTGAGCCTTCGAGCCAAGCGAAATCGATTCCCATACTCCGACCATGACCATGGTCGCCGACACCAGGATCGAGAGCAGCAATGGCGAGAGCTGGCCGGCGAACCAATAGAGCACCCCTAGCGCCACGATGCCGGCGGCGTGGGAGAGCTGGAGGAAGCCGCGAAAGGTGTGCTTGAACAGGATGGTCCCTATCAGGAACAGCAAGGGACCGCCGACCGCGCAGAGTGAGATCCTGAGATCAGAACGACCGCCGGGGTGCGTCAGCACCAGATCGTCCGCCACCGCCGAGACGATGATCCCGGCGACGATCGGCATATGCAGATAGGTGTAGGCCAGCCGCGCCAGCCGGCCCGGCTCGCTGGATTTCGAGATCTGCTCGGATCCAGCTTCGGCGCCTTTATGGAAATAGATCCACCACATCGCGATGCTGCCGACCAGCGCCGAAACAAAGGCTATGACATGGTCCGAGGTCCAGGGCAGATCGGCAAAGGTCGCACCAGTCACGACGATCGATTCACCGAGCGCGATGATGATGAAGCCGGCGCAGCGCTCGGCCATGTGACCACCTTCGACGACCCAGTCGGCGACCGAAGAGGCGCCGTATTTCGGGATCCAGAACCGCACCGCCGGTGACAGATATTCGATCCCCAGCGCCACTGACCACAGCATCAGGCGGGACTGCTCTTCGGCGAAGCCGCCAGCCATCCAGAAAATGGCCGACACGACCAGCCAAACCAGGATCCGCACCGCATTCAGGCGGGCCATGATCCGACCGGACGGCGTTGACGCCAGCAGGAAGATCGTGCGTCCGACCTGCATCACGCTATAGGCGAGCGCGAACCAGAGTCCTCGCGACTCAAAAGCCTTCGGAATCGAAGTCGATAGTATCAGGCCCCCGAACATGAGCGCGAACAACAGCACGCGAACCGCGGTCTTCTCGGGATCGAGCCAATTGGTGATCCAGGCGGTATAGACCCACAGCCACCAGACGCTGAGAAACAACAGCGTCGTCTGTAGCGCCCCGAGCGGCGTAAAGTGGCTGAGCAGCGTGTGCGATATCTGCGTTACCGCAAATGCGAACACGAGGTCGAAAAACAATTCGGCGTAGGTGACCCGGTTGTGCTGGTTCGGCACCAAGGGGCGAAACAGAGCGCCGCGTTGCTCGTCCCCCGCCATCCGCGGACTCTAGCCCTCCGGTACCCCGGTCTGCAACGCCAGCGCATGCAAGACGCCGCCCATCTGTCCCTTCAGCGACTGATAGACGATCTGGTGCTGCTGGACCCGCGATTTGCCGCGGAACGAGGCCGAAATCACCGTCGCGGAGTAGTGATCGCCATCGCCGGCCAAGTCTCGGATCGTTACCTCGGCGTCGGGAATAGCTGCCTTGATCATCGACTCGATCTCGCGGGCGTCCATCGGCATCCAGATATTCTCCAATAAGGGCTTCGAATCGTGTCCGGCTCTCGCGACCGTAACGGCCAAACCTAGCGCGGTTGCCCTTCTAGGTCACGCCTTTCAGCACTATATTCCGGGTCCAATTGTTTTAAATCAGCTGGATCGAGCCCTGCAGATCACAACGGGCTGATCGAAAGGCGCAACGATCATGAAACTCCCCGGTCCGGATTGCCCCATCACCATCATGGCGAACCCCAGGCGCGTCCGCGTCACCGCTGGCGGCGTCGTCATTGCCGATACCACCCACGCCCTGACGTTGAAGGAAGCGAGCTACCCGCCGGTCCAGTATGTGCCCCGCGGCGACGCCAATATGGCCTTGCTTAAGCGCTCGGATCGGACCACGCATTGCCCCTACAAGGGTGATGCGAGCTATTACAGCGTCGTCGCCGACGGCAAGATGCTGGAAAATTCGAGTTGGACCTACGAAACGCCGTTCCCGGCGATGGCCGAGATCTCGGGCCATCTGGCGTTCTATCCCGACAAGGTCAAGATTGAGGAAGTGGCCTGAGGCCTTACGCCGAAGGAAGCACAACTTTTCTGGTCAGACCGGCTTGATCCACCTCTTGAGGCAGACGCTGCACAAGACATGGATGGCCGGGTCAAGCCATGAGACGAGTTGCTATGATCTCGCCGGCTAGACCCTGAAGATCGTCAGGCCGAGGACAAGCAATATGAGGAAGATCACGACGAAGATATAGAACAGAAAGCGGGCAACATCGGCGGACGCCGCCGAGACGCCGGTGAATCCGAGGATGCCGGCAATGATCGATACCACAAAAAAGATCAGCGCCCATTTGAGGAGTGTCATGGCCGTTTCCCTTAAACCCTCGCGGCGCACTCGCGCCGGTGCGACCGATCTAACTTCGAGCGGCGGAACTGGTTCCTGATGCGTGCCGCAACAATCGGGCTGCCGCCTCCCCGGCGGTGACCGGCATGCCGATAGCGGGACGATTTGGCCTTGCTGAATCGGGTTCCCGACGACAACATCGCGCATGACAGGGATTGTCGAGGCGCGCATGACGTCGATTTCGCATTCAGAGGCGCCCGTGCAACGGCGGTCGGCGCCGAGGACGGCCTCACGCAATTTCGCGCTCGACCATGTGCGCAGCTTCCTGACACTTGTCGTCGTGCTCCACCACGCGGTCATCCCCTATACCTATTTCGGCCATACCGACTCCAAGTCGTGGATCGGCTTCGACGTCGTCGTCACCGCCACCGACAGTTTCTTCATGGCGGCCTTCTTTTTCCTGTCGGGCCTGTTCGTGTGGCCGAGTCTGTCACACAAGTCGACTGTGACCCATTTGCGCGATCGCTTGCTGCGACTTGGTCTCCCGTTCGTGATCGCCGCTGTCACGGTAATTCCGCTCGCATATTACGCGATCGCGCTTCGGGACAATCCCGATCTCACATTCACGGCCTTCTGGTGGAAGACCGTAACGGTCGGGCCGTGGCCAAGCGGGCCGATCTGGTTCGTCTGGGTGCTGTTCGCTTACGATCTGCTGGCGACCGCGCTGTACGGCCTTTCTCCGAATTTGCTCGATCCCGTCAACCGCCTGTCCGAGCAATGCTTGAATCGGCCGGTGCGATTCTTCCTGTTCCTGCTCGTGGTCACCGCGATCGTCTACGTGCCGGCACGGATCTATTACAGCCCGAGCCGCTGGTTCGAGTTCGGGCCGTTCTCGGTGCAGGCGAGCCGAATCCTGTTATACGCGGCCTACTTCTTCATCGGAGCCGGCGCCGGCGCCGCAAATCTCAATCAGGGTGTATTGAGCGCGGATGGCCGGTTGGCAAAAAGCAGCCGCAATTGGCTGGTCGCCACCATCATTCCCTATGCCCTGATGTGGGTGATGATCTACATCAAGCGCGAGATACTGGGTAATCCCGACACCCAACCGATCTGGTATCTCGCCATCTACGGCCTGTTGTTCGTCACGTTCAGCGCCGCGATCCTGTTTGCCATCCTCGGATTTTTTCTCGGCTCAAAGCGACCGTGGAACATGCTCAACCGGATGCAGGGCGATGCCTACGGCATCTTCCTCGTGCACTATCCGATCGTGCTGTGGCTGCAATACTGGCTGTTCGACTACGATCTGCCGGCGATCGTCAAGGCGACCATCGTCTTCGTACCGGCAGTCATTCTCAGCTGGGGGGTGGCAGCCAGTTTGCGAAAACTTCCCGGCGCCTCGCACGTGCTGTAGCGGCGGCCTGGCCTACCCGGTCCCGTTCATATAGGCCGGAAACCAGCCCTCGAAGCCCGATCTAAGCGCAGCGATCGCAACCGACGCCTCGCCCGCAACCGTAACGGCGTCGCCGCCGGTGATGCCGATCCGTGCGCAGGGCACGCCGGCACCCTTCATCTTGGCGAGCACAAGGCCTGCTTCCTGCGCCGGCACGGTGACGATGTAGCGCGCCTGGTCTTCGCCGTACCAGTAGGCGTGCGGCACGATCGATGCCGGTCCGGCCACCAATTGCGCGCCGATGCCGCTGGCGATTGCCATCTCGGCCAGCGCAATCAACAGTCCACCGTCGGAGATGTCGTGCACCGCGGTTGCCGTACCGGCGTGGATCATGCCGCGCACCACGTCGCCATTGCGCCTTTCCGCCGCGAGATCGATCGGCGGCGGGGCGCCCTCCTCACGGCCGCAGATGTCGCGCAGATATACCGACTGGCCGAGCCAGCCGTGGCTGTCGCCGATCAACAGGATCGCTTCGCCGGCGGCCTTGAACGCCAGCGTCGCGGATTTGGTGAAATCGTCGAGCAGCCCGACGCCGCCGATCGAGGGCGTCGGCAGGATGCCGCGGCCGTTGGTCTCATTGTAGAGCGAGACGTTGCCGGACACGACGGGGAAGTCGAGCGTGCGGCAGGCTGCGGAAATGCCTTTCAGGCAGCCGACGAACTGGCCCATGATTTCGGGCCGTTCCGGGTTGCCGAAATTGAGGTTGTCGGTGATCGCAAGCGGCCGGCCGCCGACCGCGGTGATGTTGCGCCAGGCCTCGGCTACCGCCTGCATGCCGCCCTGATACGGATCGGCCTCGCAATAGCGCGGCGTTACGTCGACCGTCAGCGCCAGCCCCTTCGGCCCGTCCTGTACCCGCACCACCGCGGCGTCGCCGCCGGGACGCTGCACGGTATTGCCGAGAATGACGTGGTCGTATTGCTCCCAGACCCAGCGCTTCGAGCAGAGCTCCGGGGTCGCGATCAGTTTCTCCAGCGCCGGCATGATGCCAATCGGCGGCCTGACGTCCTGCGCGCGGATGGTCGGCAGCAGCGGCGTCGCGACATGCGGACGATCATAGATCGGCGCCTCATCGCCCAGTTCCTTGATCGGCAGGTCGGCCATCACCTCGCCGCCATGCTTGACGACAAAGCGCTTGCTCGGCGTGGTGTAGCCGACGACCGCGAAATCCAGTCCCCATTTGCGGAAGATTGCCTCGGCCTGCCTTTCCTTCTCCGGCTTGAGCACCATCAGCATGCGTTCCTGGCTCTCGGAGAGCATCATCTCGTACGCGCTCATGCCGGTCTCGCGTGTCGGCACCGCGTCGAGGTCGAGATCGACGCCGAGATCGCCCTTGGCGCCCATCTCCACCGCCGAGCAGGTCAGTCCCGCCGCGCCCATGTCCTGGATCGCGATCACGCAATCGGCTTCCATGATTTCAAGGCAGGCTTCGAGCAACAGCTTTTCAGCGAAGGGGTCGCCCACCTGCACGGTCGGGCGTTTCTCGGCGGAATCATCGTCGAACTCGGCCGACGCCATTGACGCGCCATGGATGCCGTCGCGGCCGGTCTTGGAGCCGAGATAGACGATCGGCATGTTCACGCCGGAAGCCGCCGCGTAGAAAATCCTGTCGGCATCGGCGAGCCCGACCGCCATCGCGTTGACCAGGATGTTGCCGTCATAGCGGGTATGGAAGCGCACCTGCCCGCCGACGGTCGGCACACCGAACGAGTTGCCGTAACCACCGACGCCGGCGACCACGCCCGAGACGAGGTGGCGGGTCTTGGGATGTTCCGGCGCGCCAAAACTCAGCGCGTTGAGACAAGCGATCGGGCGCGCGCCCATCGTAAACACGTCACGCAAAATGCCGCCGACGCCGGTGGTCGCGCCCTGATACGGCTCGATATAGCTCGGGTGGTTGTGGCTCTCCATCTTGAAGATCACCGCCTGGCCGTCGCCAATATCGATCACGCCTGCGTTCTCGCCCGGCCCCTGGATCACCCACGGCGCCTTGGTCGGCAGCCCTCGCAAATGCAACCGCGAGGATTTGTACGAGCAATGCTCGTTCCACATCGCCGAGAAAATCCCGAGTTCGGTGAAGCTCGGCACCCGGCCGATCAGCTTGAGTATGCGCTCATACTCGTCCGGCTTCAGCCCATGGCTGGCGACGAGTTCGGGAGTGATTTGCGGCTGGTTCATGAGGCTTGCAAGCGTTGAGGTCACTTTTAGGGAGATCGGTGGGTGCGGAAAAGGCCTTTTATGGCGCAATTTCCTGATGTCCAGAGCTTTGCAGGCACCAACAGCAGCAGTGATTTTCAGCGGCAATCTGTTATGCCGCGCGCTCCAGATGCGCGACAAGACCGGCGAACAGACCTCGGCCGTCGGTGCAGCCCATGATGTCTTCGACGTGGTTTTCCGGATGCGGCATCAGGCCGAGCACATTGCCGCGCTCGTTGACGATGCCGGCAATCGAATGCGCCGCGCCGTTGACATTGGCGCGCTCGTCAATGGCTCCGTCCGATGAGCAATAGCGATAGAGCACCCGTCCCTCACCCTCGAGCCGCTTCAGCGTCTCTTCGTCGGCTTCGTAATTGCCTTCGCCATGGGCGACCGGCACGCGAATGACCTGACCGGCATTGTAGCCGCGGGTGAACGGTGTGTCGGAACGCTCGATCCGCAGATGCACATCATGGCAGATGAATTTCAGTTGCGCGTTGCGCATGAGAACGCCGGGCAACAGGCCGGACTCGCAAAGAATCTGAAAGCCATTGCAGACGCCGAGCACGAGGCCACCATCGGCAGCAAACCCTCGCACCGCATCCATGACAGGCGAACGCGCGGCAATGGCGCCGCAGCGCAGATAGTCGCCGTAGGAAAATCCGCCGGGCGCCACCACGAGATCGATGCCCTTCGGCAGCGAGGTCTCGGCGTGCCAGATCATCGCAGGCTCCTGGCCGGAGGCGAGCCTGAGCGCGCGCGCCATGTCGCGTTCGCGATTGATGCCGGGAAAAACCAGAACCGCGGATTTCATCGTCAGCGCTGCCTTTAGAGTAGTTCAACCCGATAATTTTCGATCACGGTGTTGGCGAGCAGCTTGTCCGCGGCGGCTTTCAATGCAGCCTCCGCTTTGGCCTTGTCGGTATCAGACAATTCGATGTCGAACACCTTGCCCTGGCGCACGCTGGCGACGCCGTCGACGCCGAGCGATTTCAGCGCGCCCTCGATCGCCTTACCCTGGGGATCGAGGATGCTGGATTTGAGGGTAACGGTAACGCGTGCTTTCACGATTGTCTCTGTTTTAGCTTTTCACCAGCACCGGGCCGGAGCCCGCCGGACGCTCGTTTTCCATCAGGATGCCGAGCCGTTTGGCGACTTCGGTGTAGGCCTCCAGCAGGCCGCCGAGATCCCTGCGGAAGCGGTCCTTGTCGAGCTTCTCGTTCGACTTGATGTCCCACAACCGGCACGAATCGGGCGATATCTCGTCGGCGACGATGATGCGCATCATCTCGTTCTCGAACAAGCGGCCGCATTCCATCTTGAAATCGACCAGACGGATGCCGATGCCGAGAAACAGCCCGGTCAGGAAGTCGTTGACGCGAATCGCCAGCGCCATCACGTCATCGATCTCCTGCGGCGTGGCCCAGCCGAACGCGGTGATGTGCTCCTCGGAGACCATGGGGTCGTTGAGCTGGTCGTTCTTGTAATAAAACTCGATGATCGAGCGCGGCAGCTGGGTACCTTCCTCGATGCCAAGCCGCTGCGACAGCGAGCCCGCCGCGACATTCCGCACCACGACCTCGAGAGGCACAATCTCAACTTCGCGAATCAGTTGTTCGCGCATGTTGAGACGGCGGATGAAATGGGTCGGCACCCCGATGTCGTTGAGGTGCTGGAACAGGTACTCCGAAATGCGGTTGTTGAGGACGCCCTTGCCCTCGATCACCTGGTGTTTCTTGGCATTGAACGCGGTCGCATCGTCCTTGAAGTGCTGGATCAGGGTTCCGGGCTCCGGACCTTCATAGAGAACCTTGGCCTTACCTTCATAGATGCGGCGTCGACGGCTCATTGGGATGTACCGTGTGTTGTTGAAATCCATGTGTTTGGTGTGCTCCGGATGACAGGGACTGTGACCCACGACGGAGCTGCCGTGAAGGTCGGAACTTGAAGACAACCGAAAAACGGAACAAGAACCGAGCCTGCCGGCAACCTATCCGATTGGCCCATCCAGTACAATCGATCCGTCTCTCCAGACCCGAGTTTTACCCCCTTCGCGACGGCATTTCTGTCCGTTGTTTCAGCGATTCCCCGCGCTTATCTAATCATCAGCATGCGTTGCCGCAATGCGGCCGCACTGACCGTTTCGACACCGGAACTTTGCCATGACCACCTTTGATAAGCGTGAAGAGGCTTTCGAGAAGAAGTTCGCAGTAGACGAGGAGCTGAGGTTCAAGGCCGCGGCGCGCCGTAACAAGCTGCTCGGGCTGTGGGTGGCGGAGAAGCTCGGAATGTCCGGCGACGCCGCCAATATCTATGCCAAGGAAGTCGTGGCAGCCGATTTGGACGGAGCCACCGGCGGCGCGATGCGCAAGGTCACCATTGATCTTGACGCCAAAGGCGTTGTCGTGCCCGAAGCGGAGCTCCGCGCCAGGATGGCTGAATTGATGGCTCTGGCGATCGCGCAGGTGACCGCGGGCACGTAGCGCCCGCTCCGGTTCATTTCAGCGTGATCTGAAAAGTCATCGACCCCGTGACCATGTAACCCTCCTGCTGTTGCTGGCCAAACTGCCGACCGACATTGCTGTTGATCGATTCCATGCGGCAATCCTTGGCGAGCACTTCGCGCAAGAGGTCGCATTCGCGCGCTGCCATCTGATAGACGGTGCGCTGCGCCTTCTCGCGCGATTTCTGCGCCTCTTCGCTGTCGCCGGTCGCACCGGCGACAAAAAAACTGACGTTGGCCTGAACCCGAACCGACCCTTCCTGACGTTGACTCGAACCAAGCTGTTCGACCACGACGCGCTGTGCCGGAGTCTGGGCCGCGGCTGGCGCCAGCGAAAACAATATGCCGGCGCTGGCGAACACGAAGTGCTTGAACGACATCATGGGGAAAACCTTTTTGCGGATAGAACGATGCGACACACCCTACTTACCCCCGGTTGCGATTTGACAAAGCTGCAGCCGTAAAAATCGTCCGCTCGCTTCACCCGATGTTAACGAGTGGAATCACGCTCTGAAGTCGTTTCAGGCGCCGATTTTTAAGAAGGCTCTCTACGAAGATTGCTCCAGCACAAATTCGAGCCGGCCAAGCTCGGCAGCGACGTCGCCCTCGATGTCCGCGGCGGTCATGTCGATGACCCGGTAGCCGCGCTGCTCGAGCCACGCCCGCCGCGCAGCGCGGTCGTTGGCGATCGCATCGCTTTCGCCGGGATTGATCAGCTCGATCGCGATACGGTGCACGAACGACACGAAGTCCGGAATTTGCCGCCCGACCGGCGTTTGCCGTTTGAACTGGCCGGCAAAGCGGCGATCGCTGGTCAACGACTGCCACAGGATGCGCTCGGCATCGGTGGGATTACGCCGCAACAGCCGCGCCAATCCGCGCACGGTGCCGCCGCTTTCCGATGGTCGCGCACCCTGGCCATGTTCGGCGAGCAACGCACGCAACCGTGTCGCCTGCTCGCCATCGAGCACGCCGCCCTTGGCAGGGCCCTTGCGTCCTTCGGCAATCGCCATCACCACGCCATGCAGTGTGTGCATATCCTGCTTGGTCGGATCCATCCGGGTGAAGATGTTGCGCAGATTGACCAGCATGGTCTCGCGCTTTTCCGCCGGGCGCAGGAATTCGACCTTGTCGAGCTCGCGCACCAGATTGTCGAAGAATGCATCCATCTGGTGCTGCGACGCCGGTTCGGAGCGTTCGGGCATCGCGAATGGCAGGTTGCCCGCGGTCGATAGCTTGAACCATTCATAGCCCATCAACAGCACGGCCTGCGCCAGGTTGAGCGAGGCAAACCCGGGATTGACCGGAAAAGTGACGATGCGGTTGGCGATGGCAACCTCTTCGTTCAGCAAGCCCGAGCGCTCGCGGCCAAAGAGGATGCCAACCTCGCCGCCGCCCTCTCCGATCTGCGCCACGATCTCGCGTGCGGCCGCCTCAGGTCCGACCACCGGCTTGGCCTGGTCGTGGGCGCGGGCGGTGGTGGCGAACAACAAGGTGCAGTCGGCGACCGCTTGCGCGACCGTATCGAACAGTTCAGCCCGATCCAGGATGTGGTCGGCGCCGGCAGCGGCGCGCTTGGCATGAACGTTCGGCCAGCCGTCGCGCGGGTTGACGATCCGAAGCCGGCTCAGCCCGAAATTGCCCATGGCGCGGGCGGCCATGCCGATATTCTCGCCGAGCTGCGGCTCGACCAGGATGACGAGCGGCCCTGCAAGATCGCGGCCTGATTTGGTCCTGTCGGTACCCGAACCGGACATCTCACTTTTCTTCCCAAATCAAAGTCTGAAGGTGTTGATTCAAGTTTCTGAGGAAATTGGCCCCAGACGTCCTCCGCAGCTCCGCGTCGATGGCCCGTTTGGGCCGATTTCTCAAGCGAAATAATCGAGTTGGCGGCGAGCTAATTCCCGTGGCTGTGGCACGCGCATCGTGCGCAGCCTCTCTGCCTGCGCATGCCGGCCCTTCGGATCCGGCATCAATCACATCTCAGGTGAAGCCACAAAACGATCCGGAACGCGCCGAGCGTGATCCTGATTTTGGCGGGCGGACCGTTCGCCTGCGATATCGCGGAGCGCGCCACGCTATTCGACACGAGGACATCAGGCATTCGGCCGAGCACATTCACGAGGCTGTCGGCCATCGGCGCGACCGGCAATCGCGTTGGCGGAACGGCCATCATCTGGCCCTCGATCGTGATTGATCTTGCCGCCAACTGTGCCGCACGATGGCTGACCGATCTCGCCATCAAGATCGATCGCGGAGCAGATCTGCACAGCCATTCGCCTTTCACCCTTGTGGCGGCGATGCTATAGGGCCTGACCGGAACGGCGCCGTTCCCCAGATAGACGCGCACTCTCAAGGTAAGGCCCGATCTCCATGACGAAAATCAAGGTGACCAACCCCGTCGTCGAACTCGATGGCGACGAAATGACCCGGATCATCTGGCAATATATCAAGGACAAGCTCATCAACCCGTTCCTCGATATCGACCTGATGTATTTCGATCTTGGGATGGAATCCCGCGACAAGACCAACGATCAGGTCACGGTCGATGCCGCCAACGCCATCAAGAAGGTCGGTGTCGGCGTCAAATGCGCCACCATCACCCCTGACGAGGCGCGCGTGAAGGAATTCGGCCTGAAGGAAATGTGGAAATCGCCGAACGGAACCATCCGCAACATCCTGGGCGGAGTGGTGTTCCGCGAGCCGATTATCTGCAAGAACGTGCCGCGGCTGGTGCCGGGCTGGACCAAGCCGATCATCATCGGACGCCATGCCTTCGGCGACCAGTATCGCGCCACCGACTTCAGATTCCCAGGCAAGGGCACGTTGACGATGAAATTCGTCGGCGAGGACGGCACGGTGATCGAACGCGAAGTGTACAAATCCCCCGGCGAAGGGGTCGCGATGGCGATGTACAATCTCGACGATTCGATCGCCGATTTCGCCCGCGCGTCCTTCAATATGGGCCTGTCGAAGAATTATTCAGTCTATCTTTCGACCAAGAACACCATTCTCAAGATCTATGACGGCCGTTTCAAGGATATCTTCCAGGATATCTTCGAGAAGGAGTTCAAATCGAAATTCGACGAGAAGAAGATCGTCTACGAACATCGCCTGATCGACGACATGGTGGCGGCCGCGATGAAGTGGTCGGGTGGCTATGTCTGGGCCTGCAAGAACTACGACGGAGACGTGCAGTCCGACACGGTGGCCCAAGGTTACGGCTCGCTCGGCCTGATGACGTCGGTCCTGATGACTCCCGACGGCAAGACCATGGAAGCCGAAGCCGCCCACGGCACGGTGACCCGACACTACCGCGAGCATCAGAAAGGCAAGGAGACCTCGACCAATTCGATCGCTTCGATTTTCGCCTGGACGCGTGGTCTCGGTCACCGCGCCAAGCTCGACGACAACGCCGAGCTTGCGAAGTTTGCAACCACGCTGGAGAAGGTCTGCGTCGCGACCGTCGAAGCGGGCGTCATGACCAAGGATCTCGCGCTATTGGTCGGCGCCGACCAGCGCTGGCTTTCCACCACGGGTTTCCTCGACAAGGTCGCCGACAATTTGACCAAGGCGATGGGGGCCTGAAGCATGTCGCTCGCCAGAACGACGGCACTCGCGGCCCTGTTATTGTCGGGCTCACAACTAAGCACAACCGCGGCAGAGCTGCCCGCCGCGATCGCGGCGCCTGGCGAGACGGTCGTGCTGTCGGTGCATGCCGAAGGCGCGCAGGTCTATGAATGCAAGGCCGGCGCCAACGGAAAGCCGATCTGGCTGTTCCGCGAGCCGATCGCGACCCTGATGGCTGACGGCAAGACCATCGGCCGCCACTATGCCGGACCGACCTGGGAACACGTCGACGGCAGCCTGGTAATCGCCAAAGCCGCCGGCAACGTCCCCGGCGCGACGCCGAACGACATTCCCTGGCTGAAGCTGGAGGTGATCTCCCGTCGTGGCAACGGCGTGTTGTCGGGCATCACCACGGTGCAGCGGATCAACACAACGGGCGGCCAGCTCGAGGGCGCTTGCGACAAAATCGGCAATACCAGCAGCGTGCCCTATTCCGCGAACTATGTGTTCCTGCGCAAGGGGTGAGCACTGGATAGTGCTCTATCCTTCAGCCTATCCACCTGCGTTCACCGATCAGGCCCGCTGGCGCCGATTGTGTTCGGCTTCACTCAGAACATAGTGCCCGTGGGTGCGCGACGTTAACTTGCCGGCCTGCACCATGCGATGCAGGCGGACCACCAGGGTGGCGCGCTTGATCTCGATCTCGGCTTCTTCAAAGCGATCGACGATTTCCTGCACCGATAGCCCACTGCTGTGAGCCAGAATTTCAAGAATGAAATCTTCGATTTCGTCACTGCCGCCTGATCTCGCGAGGCGGACATTCGGACGGCGCTCCCGATCCAATGAGCGCAATACGTCGGGCTTGGGTTCGGGTTCGGAATCGGCCGAAACCGCTGCCCTCAGCCGCAAAACGATTTCATCGCAGACGGAACGGGCACGCTCGGGATCGGTCGCGACCAAACTCCCTAGGTGATAGGCCAACACGTCAGCTTTCAGCAGCAAATCGTGCTCGACCTGACGCACCACATCCAGGGAAAGTGCCATTGTCCCGGTTCCTTGCCCTTTAATTCTTTATTAATGTAACCGAAAATTACCGGGGAAACAAACCTCCTGCCACACGAATCGATCTCGTCCAGAAAATATAGTTAACGTGAAGTTATGGATTGACTCAAATTGTGCAGGTATGTAATTTTTAATTACGAAATGAGGGGGAAAATCCATGCTGCCGGATATCTCGAATTCGCTTTACGTCATTTTTGGCGCCGCCTTCCTCGCCCTGCTCGCCCAGATCCGATGGCCCAAAATCAGACTTCAAACCGAGCGACAGAAAGGCATTGGCGTTCGCGTCACCGACGTCATGTTGAGCGTCGCCGAGCCGGCGCCGCGGAAGGATCGCATCGTTCCGGCGGAGCCAAAATTCGAATGCTCGGTTTATATTGTCTGGAAAACCCGTAAGAAATGATTGCGAGCGCCGCTAGCCGGCCCATCGCTTTCGTCGGTCGGAAGGTGTGATCCGAAGCGCGGATCTCACGCGCAACACGATGGACGCCCCCTTCCCGCGCGGACTTAACGTCCCGCGCCCGCTACTGCCTTTTCGATCGCCGCGAGCGCGGCATCTGCCTTGGCGCCGTCGGGACCACCGGCCTGCGCCATGTCGGGGCGGCCGCCACCACCCTTGCCGCCGAGCGCTTCGGACGCCTTGCGCACCAGTTCCACCGCGTTGAATTTCCCGGTGAGATCGCTGGTGACGCCGACCACGATGCCGGCCTTGCCGTCTTCGGTAATACCGACAATCGCGACCACGCCGGAACCGATCTGCTTCTTGCCGTCATCGACCAGGCTCTTGAGATCCTTGGTCTCCACGCCCTCCACCGCACGCGCCAAGAGTTTGACGTTTGCGACCTCGCGCACGCCAGTCCCCGCCGCGCCGCCGCTCGATGCCCCACCGCCCATCGCGAGCCTCTTGCGCGCATCCGACAGGTCGCGCTCCAGCTTCTTGCGCTCTTCCATCAGGGCTGCGATCCGCGCCGGCATTTCGTCGAGCGTGCTGCGCAACTCGGTGGCCGCGGTCCGCGCCAGCGCCATGGTGTCGTTGGCGTGTTTGCGTGCATGATTGCCGGTCAGGGCCTCGATACGGCGCACACCCGAGGCCACCGCGCTTTCGCTGGTCACCGAAATCAGACCTATATCCCCGGTGCGGCGCACATGGGTGCCACCGCACAGTTCGACCGACCAGCCCAGCGCATTGGCGCCATGCTCGCGCGCGGTCTTGCCCATCGAAACCACGCGCACCTCGTCGCCATATTTCTCGCCGAACAGGGCCCGCGCGCCGGCGTCGCGGGCATCGTCCACCGCCATCAGACGCGTGGTGACCTCATCATTTTCCAGCACGACGCTGTTGGCGATATCCTCGACCCGCGCCAGTTCGCCCGGCGTGATCGGCTTCGGATGCACGAAGTCGAAGCGCAGTCGGTCGGGCGCCACCAGTGAGCCGCGCTGGGCGATGTGATCGCCGAGCACCTGGCGCAGCGCCTCGTGCAACAGATGCGTCGCCGAGTGATGGGCGCGGATCGATGCACGCCTTGCGTGATCGACTTCGAGCAACAACGCCGTGCCCGGCTTCAATGTACCCTGCTCGACCGTGCCCAGATGCACGAAGAGATCGCCGGCCTTCTTCTGGGTATCGGTGACGCGGAACTTGACGCCCTCGCCGCTCATCATGCCGGTATCGCCGACCTGACCGCCGGACTCCGCATAAAACGGCGTCTGGTTCAGCACGACAGCGCCGCTCTCGCCTGGCTTCAGGCTCGCGACTTCCTTGCCGTCCTGCACGAGTGCTGCGACCGCACCTTCGGTCGTCTCGGTTTCGTAGCCCAGGAATTCGGTAGCGCCGAGTTTCTCACGCAGCGGAAACCAGACATTCTCGGTCGCGGTATCGCCACTTCCCGCCCATGCGGCACGCGCTTTCGCGCGCTGCCGCTCCATCGCGTCGGTGAAGGAAGCGACATCGACGCCGATACCGCGATTGCGCAGCGCGTCCTGGGTGAGATCGAGCGGGAAGCCGTAGGTGTCATATAGCGTGAACGCCGTATCGCCGTCGAACATGTCGCCCTTCTTGAGCGAACTGCTCTTTTCGTCGAGGATCGACAGGCCTCGTTCCAGCGTCTTGCGGAAACGCGTCTCTTCCAGCCGCAGCGTTTCCTCGATCAGGCTTTCGGCGCGCACCAGTTCCGGATAGGCCTGGCCCATCTCGCGAACCAGCGCCCAGACCAGTCGATGCATCAGCGGATCTTTCGCGCTGAGCAACTGCGCGTGCCGCATCGCGCGGCGCATGATCCGGCGCAGCACATAACCGCGGCCTTCGTTCGAGGGCAGCACGCCATCGGAAATCAGAAACGACGAAGCGCGCAGGTGGTCGGCGATGACGCGGTACGACGCAATGTTGTCCTGGCTCGGGCCGTGCCCGAGCGCCGAGGCGGTGGCTTCAATCAATTGACGGAACATATCGGTCTCAAACACGCTTTCGACCCCTTGCAGGATCGCGGCCATGCGCTCCAGTCCCATGCCGGTGTCGATCGAGGGGCGTGGCAGATCCACCCGCTCGGTCGGCGTCACCTGCTCGAATTGCATGAAGACGAGATTCCAGAATTCGAGGAAGCGGTCGCCATCCTCCTCCGGACTGCCGGGAGGGCCGCCCCAAACGTGCTCGCCGCGGTCGATGAAAATCTCCGAGCAAGGGCCGCATGGTCCGGTATCGCCCATCGCCCAGAAATTATCTGACGTCGCGATACGGATGATCCGATCGTCGGAAAAGCCCGCAATCTTCTTCCAGAAGCCGGCCGCGTCGTCATCGTTGTGATAGACGGTGACGAGCAGCTTGTCTTTCTTGAGCCCGAATTCCCTGGTGATCAGATTCCAGGCGAGTTCGATCGCGCGCTCCTTGAAGTAATCGCCGAACGAGAAATTGCCGAGCATCTCGAAAAAGGTGAGATGGCGCGCGGTGTAGCCGACATTGTCGAGGTCATTGTGCTTGCCGCCGGCGCGAACGCATTTCTGCGACGTGGTCGCACGCTTGTAAGGCCGCTTCTCGACGCCGGTGAAGACGTTCTTGAACTGCACCATGCCGGCATTGGTGAACATCAAGGTCGGGTCATTGCGCGGGACCAACGGCGACGACGACACGATCTCGTGGCCATTTTCGCCAAAGAAATTCAGAAAAGTCGACCTGATTTCGTTAACGCCGCTCATGTCCATCCAATCGCCAAACCCGTCGGGAACCCGCCGCAAACCATTGATTTTCCCGGCGCAACGCTTTTTAGACAAGGGCGGTGACGCTGTCCATAAAGTTGCCGGCGATCAGGGGCTTGCCGCATCCGCACAAGCGTTGCCCGAAGAATCGTTGATAATGCTGCAGTTGCGTTGACAGGCTCGGGCCCGCCGTGCTCTGTTCCGTCCGTTCGAGAGCGTCACGTCGGGAGAGTCCGGCTTCATGCCGGCGCCGAAGGAGCAACCGCCCCGGAAACTCTCAGGCAAACGGACCGCGTGACGACGACAACATCTGGAAAGAGACACGGAGGGGTTTCCCCGACGTGTCCGCCGACGGGATAATACTCTCAGGCACAGCGACAGATGGGGCTTTCTGCAGGTTTCGCGGGGAATTATCTCCAGGAAACCGCGAGGGCTCCAAGATGCTGGCGCGCGACCAACAATCCGAACTGAGGCACACTCCTCTGCACGCCCTGCATCTGGCGCGTGGCGGCAAGATGGTGTCATTCGCCGGCTATGAGATGCCGGTGCAATATTCGACCGGCGTACTGCGCGAGCATCTGCATGTCAGAAAGTCCGCCGGCCTGTTCGACGTCTCGCATATGGGCCAGATCGCGCTGCGCCCGAAATCCGGCAAGATCGAAGACGCCGCGCGGGCGTTGGAACGCCTGGTGCCGCAGGACATCCTGGCGATTGCGCCCGGCCGGCAGCGCTACGCGCAGTTCACCAACGAGGCCGGCGGCATCCTCGACGATCTGATGGTGGCGAACTTTGGCGACCACCTGTTCCTGGTGGTCAACGCCGCCTGCAAGGCCGACGACGAGGCGCACCTGCGCGCCGGCCTGTCGGATGTCTGCGTGATCGAACCCTTGACCGAGCGCGCGCTGATCGCGCTGCAGGGACTAAAAGCCGAATCAGTGCTGGCTAAGCTTTGCGCCGACGTCGCCGCAATGAAGTTCATGGACTCAGGCCGCCGCCGCATTGACGGCGTCGATTGCTTTGTCTCGCGCTCCGGCTACACCGGCGAGGATGGCTTTGAGATTTCGGTGCCCGCAGAACGGGTCGAAACACTCGCGGAGGCGCTGCTCGCCGACAGCGCGGTGCTGCCGATCGGATTAGGCGCACGCGACAGCCTCAGGCTCGAGGCCGGACTTTGCCTCTATGGTCATGACATCGACACCACGACCACACCAGTCGAGAGCGCGCTGGAATGGTCGATCCAGAAGAGCCGCCGCACTAGCGGCGCACGCGCCGGCGGCTTTGCCGGCGCTGACAGGATTCTGCCGCAGCTTGAAAACGGCGCCTCGCGCCGCCGCGTCGGCTTGCGGCCGGAAGGCCGCACGCCGGTGCGCGAGGGATCTTCCCTGTTTGCCGACGTTATCTCCCCCGAAGCAATCGGAACCGTCACCTCGGGCGGCTTTGGCCCGAGCCTGAACGCCCCCGTCGCGATGGGCTATCTGCCGTCGTCCCATGCGGCCACCGGCTCGGTCGTATTCGCGGAAGTGCGCGGGCAACGGCTGCCGACGCGGGTTGGGGCGATGCCGTTCGTTCCCAGCACCTACAAACGCTAAAGGTTTTCCCATGACGACGCTGTTTACGTCCGACCACGAATGGCTCCGCATCGATGGCGACGTCGCCACCATCGGCGTTACCGATTATGCGCAATCGCAACTCGGTGACGTCGTGTTCGTCGAATTGCCGAAAGTCGGCCGCAGCCTGAAGAAGGCGGAAGCCGCCGCCGTCGTCGAATCGGTAAAGGCGGCTTCCGACGTCTACGCGCCGATCTCGGGTGAGGTGCTTGAGGTCAATGACGCGCTCACCGCCGAACCCGCTTTGATCAATTCCGACGCCGGCGGCAAGGCGTGGCTTTTCAAGCTGAAGATTGCCGACAGAAGCGAACTCGATGGCCTGATGGACGAGGCCGCCTACAGCAAACACACCGCCTGAGATGAGAAAGCAGCCATGACCGCGCCCCGCAAGCCCGCCGACGCCATCCGTTTCGCGCGGCGGCACATCGGCCCCTCGCCCCGGGATATCGCCTCGATGCTGGAAACCGTCGGCGCGAAGAGCCTGGACGCGCTGATAGCGGAAACGTTGCCATCATCGATCCGGCAAAAAGCGCCGCTCGATCTCGGCGCCGCCCTGAGCGAGACCGAAGCGCTAACGCATATGCGCAAGCTTGCGTCGCAGAACAGGGTTTTTACATCGATGATCGGCCAAGGTTATTCCGGCACAATCCTGCCGGCTGTCATTCAGCGCAACATCCTGGAGAATCCGGCCTGGTACACCGCCTATACCCCCTATCAGCCCGAGATCAGCCAGGGCCGGTTGGAAGCGCTGTTCAATTTCCAGACCATGATCTGCGACCTGACGGGACTCGATGTCGCCAACGCCTCGCTGCTCGATGAAGCGACCGCCGCGGCCGAAGCCATGGCGCTAGCGGAGCGCACAGCGCAGGCCAAAACAAAATCGTTCTTTGTCGATTCGGAAGTGCACCCGCAGACGCTGGCGGTGCTGCGCACCCGAACCGAACCGCTGGGCTGGAATCTCATCATCGGCGATCCGCTGGCCGATCTCGACAAGACCGAAGTGTTCGGCGCCCTGCTGCAATATCCGGGCACGTCAGGCGTGGTGCGCGATCTGCGCCCGGCGATCGCCTCATTGCATGCCAAGGGCGCGCTGGCGGTGATCGCCGCCGATCTGCTGGCGCTGACGCTATTGGCCTCGCCCGGCGAACTTGGCGCCGATATCGCGATCGGATCGGCGCAGCGCTTTGGTGTGCCGATGGGCTATGGCGGCCCGCACGCAGCCTATATGGCGGTACGCGAGGCGCTGAAACGCTCCTTGCCTGGCCGCATCGTCGGGCTATCGGTGGATTCGCGCGGCGAGCCGGCCTATCGGCTTGCCCTGCAGACCCGTGAACAGCACATCCGCCGCGAGAAGGCGACCTCCAACATCTGCACCTCCCAGGTGCTGCTCGCCGTGATCGCTTCGATGTATGCGGTCTATCACGGGCCGGAAGGACTGACCGGGATCGCACGCGCCGTGCATCGCCGCGCCAGCGTGCTGGCCGCCGGTCTGCGTCAACTCGGCTTTGCCTTGAAGTCGGAAAGCTTCTTCGACACGGTAACGGTCGATGTCGGTTCACGGCGCGACGAGATCATCGCGCGTGCCTTGGCCGAGAAGCTGAACCTCGGGATCGGCGAAGGCAGGCTCGGCATCGCGCTGGACGAGACTACGACGGCCGGCGATATCGAAACGGTCTGGCGCGCGTTCGGCGGCAGGCTCGCCTACGCCGAGATCGAGGCCGGTGCGCGCGAGGCGTTGCCTGCCGAATTGAAGCGCGCAAGCACCTTCCTGACTCATCCGGTGTTCCACGCCCATCGCTCCGAGACCGAGTTGTTGCGCTATATGCGCAGGCTCAGCGATCGCGACCTTGCGCTTGATCGCGCGATGATCCCGCTGGGCTCCTGCACCATGAAGCTCAACGCGACCAGCGAGATGATCCCGTTGACCTGGCCGGAATTTTCCGACCTGCACCCGTTCGCGCCGCGCGATCAGGCGCTTGGCTATCACGCATTGTTCGAGCACCTGGAACAGCAGCTTTGCCGTATCACCGGCTATGACGCGATCTCGCTGCAGCCGAATTCCGGCGCGCAGGGCGAATATGCCGGCCTGCTTGCAATCCGTGGTTACCATGCCGCGCGCGGCGAGCCGCATCGCAAGGTGTGCCTGATCCCCTCCTCCGCGCACGGCACCAATCCGGCCTCCGCCAGCATGGCCGGCATGGAGATCGTGGTGGTGGCCTGCGACAAACGCGGCGACGTCGATATCGACGATCTCCGCGCCAAGGCGGCGCGCCACGCGAACAACCTCGCGGCGGTGATGATCACCTATCCCTCCACCCACGGCGTGTTCGAGGAGCATATTCGCGAGATCTGCGACATCGTGCACGGCCATGGCGGCCAGATTTATCTCGACGGCGCCAACATGAATGCGCAGGTCGGGCTGTCGCGGCCCGGCGATTACGGCGCTGATGTCGGCCATCTCAACCTGCACAAGACGTTCTGTATCCCGCATGGCGGCGGCGGCCCCGGCATGGGACCAATCGGCGTCAAGGCGCATCTGGCGCCATTCCTGCCGGGCCATCCCGCGACCGACGGCGCGACGCCCCACCCGCTCGGGCCGGTATCGGCGGCGCCGTTTGGCTCGGCCTCGATCCTGACCATTTCCTACATCTACATCCTGATGATGGCCAGCGAGGGATTGAGGCGCGCGACCGAGATCGCGATCCTCAACGCCAACTATGTCGCGACAAGACTCGATCCGCATTTCCCGGTGCTGTACCGCAACGCCAAAGGGCGCGTGGCGCATGAATGCATTGTCGATCCCAGGCCGTTGAAGGCAACCAGCGGCGTCACCGTCGACGACATCGCCAAACGGCTGATCGATTACGGCTTCCATGCCCCGACCATGAGCTTTCCGGTGCCCGGCACGCTGATGATCGAACCGACCGAGTCCGAATCCAAGGCCGAGCTCGACCGCTTCTGCAACGCCATGATCGCGATCCGGCGCGAGATATCCGAGATCGAAAACGGCCGATGGAAGATAGACGCCTCGCCGCTGCGCCACGCGCCGCACACCGTGCATGACATCGCCGACGATAACTGGAACCGTGCCTATGGCCGCGCCGAGGGCTGCTTCCCGGCAGGCACCGCGCGGACCGATAAATACTGGCCTCCGGTCGGACGAGTGGACAATGCCTATGGCGACCGCCATTTGGTGTGCTCATGCCCGCCGATCACCGACTACGCGCAGGCGGCGGAGTAATCCGTAGCGGACATCTCCGCCGTCATGGCCGGGTTTATCCTGGCCACCCACGTCTTGGCTCACCAACGCAAAGAAAAGGCGTGGATGCCCAGAACATGCCAAGACACGCCAGGACACGCCCCGGCATGACGATGATTACAGCCATCGCCTTCAAGGTGCGATCAGCGCCTGCTTGGCGGCGTCCCAGCGCCACAGCCGGTCATTGGTCAATTCCGTGCCGCCCCACCAGCGATGCACCGGATTGTGCCGGCTGAAATCCTCGCGGCCGGCGAGGACATCGCGGCCGAGTGCGGTGAGCGACAGTCTGCTTTGCTTGTAGCGTTGGTGACGCTGACGGTCGTCGATCTCGAGCGTAAAGGGCCGTTGCAGCCCGGATATGGCGAGCACCGGCGCTCCCGCCAAGTCATCGAGCAGCGCACCGATCTGCCAATAGTCGAATACCCGTCGCGCGTTGCGCTTTTCGTGACCGGGAAAGACGTCGAACGGGCTGGTGTTATACCAATCCTCAAATTGATCGACCGATGTAGGCCCAGTCGCGGAGCCCGATTGACATGATCTTCCACGGCTGGTCGGCGAGGATGTTCCAGGCGTAACAGCAGTGGTCGACGATGTCGTCGTAGGATTTGAAGACGCGGTTTGACAGC
>JAGXAJ010000105.1 GCA_018971625.1 Pseudomonadota bacterium | reverse complement strand
CTGTTCGTGATCGATTTCATGAAAGACAAGATGACGCTGCGGGTGCCGACCGCGAAGGTCGCCAATGTCGGCATGCGCAAGCTGTCGGAGCCGGCGCTGGTCAAGCGTGCGCTGGAAACGCTGAAGGGCCGCGCCCGCGTCAAGCGCACGATGTGGTCGCGCCGTGCCCAGGAATACGAAGCCAAGATCAACTCGGGAGACATCGTCGCGATTGCCGAGGTGGTGCGCGACCTCTACCGTTCCGAGTCGCAGCCCGAGCAGTCCTACAGCGAACGCCAGCTTTATGAAGCAGCGCTCGACCGGCTGTCGCGCGAAATCGCAGTGGTGCAGCACGTCACCGAGACCGAAGCGGTCAAGGAAATCGAAAGCCAGCTCGCCAAGAGCCCGCGCCGCGGTGCCAAGGCCGAGACCGGAGCCGAGGCCGACGATGAGGCCGATGCGGATGACGCTGACGGCGACGATGCCGCCGTTGCCGACGAGGCAGCGTAAGCGATTTTATCGTATGAGATTGAGAAAAGCCCGGTCGCAAGATCGGGCTTTTTGTTCGGGGATGCGTCGTCACTGCGAGCGCAGAGCAAACGCCTCCGGAATGACGATGCGGGTGTGAGCCCGTCTACTTCCCGTAATCCGCCTTCAGCGTGCGTAGCGCCTCGGCGTAGCCGAACGCGGCTAGCTGGCACTCGGCCACGGCCTGCTGCTTGATCACCGGCTGTTCCTCATACCTCGCGCAGGCCTTCACGAGTTCGGCGATCGTTCTATCGTGCTTGTACTGGTTGGAGCAGAACGCGATCACCGCATTCTTTTCGTCAAGACGCTCCTGGCCCTCGGCGTTCGATGTATCGAGTTTTTGTATCCTGGATATGCAATCCTCCTTCGCGGTCTGTTCGCCCGCGAGGCTCGGCGTAGCTGCGACGAGCACGAGAAGAGAAGCGATGGTAACAACGACGCCGGTCATCGACGGCCTCCTCCCGCACCGCGTAGGCAAGCCCATCGGCGTCCCTCAATCCACCACGATCTTCACGCGATCGCGGACCTTGATCTGGGCGTGGGCATCGAGGCCGTTGAGCACGCGGAAACGCTCGACCGGGCGATCGACACCGGCCATGCGGTGCGACAGCGATTCCACGGTATCGCCAGGTTGAACGGTAATCACCTTGATGCGCAGCGGACGAGCGGCCTGGATTTCTTCTAGGGTCAGGCGGCGGAACGAGTTCACGGTCTCGCGGGCGTTGCGCTCGCTTTCGGTGGTTTTCTGCTTTGCCGCGAAGATGAAGCGGTAGACGTCGCTGCCGAAGCGCAGCGCATAGATTTTGAATTCCCATTGATCGCTATGCGCCGTGGCGGAGGCGGCCGGGAAGCCGTTGATGGTGAGGTCCTCGGTCGAGGCCTTGTCGACATTTTCCATCCAGCCGGAATTGAGATAGTCGCCGAGCGTCTGCTCCGATGGCACCCGCACCACGTCGAAACGCATCGCCTGGGTGCCGCCGTCGCGCACACCGATCACGGCTTGCGCGGTATTGTCGAGCGTGAAGGTGTCCGGCGCAGTGAAGGTGAAGCCGAGCTTGGGATGCAGGAACCGATGGCCGCGCACGAAGCCTTCACTCGGATCTTCGCCATAGACGATGTTGTCGATCGCGGCGAGGTAGGTTTCGCGGTCGCGCTCGCCGCTGGCCGGCGAGGAATATTTCCGGGCGGCGGCCTGCGCACTCTGCACGCGCTCGGGCGTTGCCGGATGCGACGACAGGAAGTCCTGCGCGCGCGGGTCGCCGACGGTTTTGCCGGCCTTGAGCTCGGCATTGCGCTCCATGGCAGTCAGGAAGCGCGCGGCACCATAGGGATCGAAATGAGCGCGCGCGGAAATGCCGACGCCGATGCTGTCGGCCTCGAATTCCTGCTGCCGCGAGAAGCTTGCCATCGTCAGCTTGTTCTTGGCGAGCGCCAGAGCCGTCATGTCGGGATCGCTGCCCATGTCGGTGACGACGCGGGTGACGACAGCAGCCTGGCGCGCCTGGTCTTCGCGGATCGCGGCGTGCTTGGCCAGCACATGCGCCATCTCGTGCGACAGCACCGATGACAATTCCGAAGTGTCGCAAGCCAGCGCAATCAGGCCGCGGGTCACATAAAGCTGGCCGGTCGGCAAGGCGAATGCGTTCACCGCGCCTGAATTGAGGATTGTCACCTTGTAGGCCTGATCCGGCCGATCGGAGGCCGCCACCAAACGGTCGACCGTCTTGCCGATCAGGGCCTCGAGATGCGGATCGTCATACGCACCGCCATAGGACGATAAAATCCGCTCATGCTCGCGTTCGGAGGCAGGCGTCTGCGCGACAACGCGCGACGGCTTGATCGGACTGGGGGCAGCCGGCGAGGCGGTTTGCAGCCGGCTACCAAGCTCGCCACAGCCGGCCAAGGCCCAAACCATGCATAGCACGACGGGCGCAGCCCAAAAGCGGCGGCTCATCCGGTCATTGCGCCGTCCCACACACTCCGACACCGTCGTCACTCGGTTTGGGGCGAACTAATTCTCGCCCAGCCGTTCTATTTGCCCCACCCGGAGCACTTCGATTCGGGGTCCGCCGTGTGCTTCGACCCAGCCGCGGACCCGAATCCGCTGATTTTCGAGAGACTTAAGCAAAACACCAGCCGTCTCGAAGGCGGCTATCATGCGCTTTGGAATAGTCACAGCAAAGTCCCGTGTCCAGTTCCGACCGAAATTCAGATAAGTTGTTGCCCCGGCCTGTCGAACGGACAGAACTCTGCCCTCGACCAGCATAAAACGCCCAATCCCGGCCGAAATATCGCCCGGACTTTCCGCGTTTTTTATGACGGAGCCATTGGCCCAGATTCCCCGTTTGGCCGCCCGGGCCGACGCCTCGGCCGCGACAAGTGTTGCGGCACAGTCAGGTTCGGTCACGGTAGCCGCGACCAGCGCATCGCCTTGGGTCAGCAGCATGGTTTGAACCGAAACATCGGAGCCTGCAAGAAACACGAAAGCGGGCTGGCGGCCATAGCGATCGGGCGTATCGTCGTCGCCATGCAGCGTGATATCGCGGCCGATTGTGATCGCCGACAATGCCGCCGTGCGGCTCGCCCCGGCACTGCCCGGCGCGACCGGTTCGATGCCGACGAGGCTGACATCGCGGCCGTCGTCCAGCCGCAACGTGCGCGCGTCGATCACCGCCGTGACACGACCTTCGCCCTGCGGCGCAAGCGAGCATCCGGCCGCGTTCGCCGGCTTGGCGGCCGCTGCCAGCACCAGGATGGATAGCGCGATGGCCGAGAATCCGGGCCGTTGAGATTCGCGTGATCCGACGGAACGAAACATAGGCTATTTTCGCACGAAACAGCGCATTCCGCTCAGCGGAAAAACGCGCATTCGCACTGTTTCCGCGCGGCTTGCTGCTGCATATCGCATACGGCATGATCGCTACAACCAGATGAAGGCCGCGCAGGGGCGGGGCGAATGCCCGCCCGATGACAGGCTCCACGAAGCGATCCAGGGCCACAAGACACGAAGCGATTCAGGGCCACAAGGAAAGACTGGATTGCCTCGTCGCGCTTCGCTTTTCGCAATGATGGTATGAATCCTAATCAATAATAACGAAAGCGAAAACGCATGACGAATATGGTCCTCGAGAACCTCGATCAGGGTTTGCTCACCATCACCATGAACCGGCCGGACCGGCGCAATGCGCTCAATCCGGAAATGACCCAGGGGTTGGTTGCGGCGGCGCGCCGAGCCACCGACGATCCGCAAGTTCGCGCCGTGCTGCTCAAGGGCGCTGGCGGCACGTTCTGTGTTGGCGGCGATGTGAAGTCGATGGCGGCAGGTCGCGCGCCTATGACGTTCGACGCCAAGACCGCCAATCTGCGCCGCGGGACGCCGGTGCGCATCTGATTGCGTGAGCACTTCAGCGGATCGCGCAAGCGGTCCGTTCGTCACCGTGATGCCCGAGACCCGGACATGACGAATTGAAGGGTTCGTTAACTTACTTGTTGCCGGGATCGGGGATCACGCGGCTCGCCACCAGCCTGTTCCAGATGAACAGCACCACCAGCGCGCCGATGGTTGCGGTGATGTAGCCCGCGCCCTCGTCCAGACTATAATGGCCGATCGCCTGGCCAACGAAGGTGGCGAGAAACGCACCGGCAATGCCGAGCACCACGGTCAGGATGAATCCGCTGGGATTGTTCGGGCCCGGCGAGATGATGCGCGCGAGAATCCCGGCAACGAGGCCCACGAGCAGAATATGCAGCATGACTATCGTCCTTCCCTGAAAAAATCAGCGTCAACAATTCACCGCGGCACCACGCGACGCCGATGGCTCGTGGCATCGCCGGTGATCAAAGCCGGCTCGACACTTCGTTTTCGGTCGGCAGTCGGCCCTCTGGCGTCAAGTGGTTAACTGCTTCGGGCAATTGCTGGCTGAGGCCCGACAGCAGTTCTTCGCGCGACAAACCCGTTTGCGACATCAACCCGTTGATCTGGTCAGCACCAAGCGCCTTGGCCAGGTCGCCCGGCGCAATCGGCTTGTTCTGGCCAGGACCGACCCATGAATTGGCGGTCTCGCCATGGCCGCTCTGCTGAAATTGCCTGAGCAGGTCGCCGAGCCCACCGCTGATGACGCTACCTGCGGCACCGCCGGCAAGCAGGCCGCCCAGATTACCTCTCAGGATATCGCCCAGGCCGCCACCTGTCGCGCCGCCGGGCGCGGGTGCCGGTGTAGGTGCGGGGGCCGCGCCGGGATGACCGGCCGTGAGATGCTTGACGGCCTTCCAGGCCAGCAGGCCGAGGATCGCCATGGTCATCGGCGACATTCCGCTCGATTGCGAACTCGGACTACTGGGGCCGCGCGGGCCGTTCTGCATGCCGTTGAGGACGTCGAGTAAACCCATGGTTCTCTCCTGCCGCTACGTGCCCCGGTGGAAACATACCGATGCGACATGACGGTTACAAGGCGCGACCATTGCGGCTCTCGCACGGGTCGCCGATGGGTTCTCCAAGCGGGTAACGCCTTGCACAACCACCGTGGCCGAAAACATTGGCGCGAGGTCCTAATGTCTTCCGAAATGTTGAAACAGTGGAAGACAGCCGCGGCCATCGTGAAAGCTGTTGATCGCCGCTGCTCGCTGCTTCGGCGTCGCCCTTGCGAACAATCCGAACTGTCCTATCGGAAGTTCCGGGCGACGGTGATTTAAGGATTGGCCACTAGCTTGGACCCTTGCCGATTCGCCTGCAACCTGGCCGGGTTTGGCTTTGCCACCGGTACGGAATTGGTAGCAAGAGGACCGAACAGCGCCTTCTTCAAATCATTGATGCTTTCGGAGAGCCGCGGCCATTCACAGGAGAAGGAATGTCGCGCGCAATGGGCTAACTTGGGACGCGCCCTGCTGCCGCTCGCAGTTGGCGGCTGCCTGTTGGGCGCCTGCACCGGCAGTGGCACTTTCCCGGTCTCGCTGCGGAACGTCGCCTTCTGCAATTGTTGCTGCTCTTGCTTTGCCGCGAACGCAGCCGCAATGCTGTCGTGCCGTTGCCGGTCGAGGAACTCGGTATATTGCTCGTCGATTTTCCGCTGTTCCTCCGGCGTCGGGTTTGGCCCCGCGATGTCGAAGCTGCGGTTCTGCATGAAGTCGTAATAAGTGTAACCGCCGCCGGGCTTGCGGCGCCCGGCGAATTTCGCGTTGCACACGGCTAGCGCAGAGGCCTTCGTCTCCTTGGTCGAGGCTTTCTCGGCAGCGTCTGCGCATTCCTCGAAATCGGCGGGCGCATGTGACCACCATTGCGCATATGCATGTGACGTCTGCAACGCAACGAAGCCGGCGAACGCGGCAGCCAACAGGATGGAGCAACGCGATGCAATCACGGATGATGTTCCCGACGCGACTTCGAACGACACATCATGCAACACGAATCGTTGCCGAATGTCGCCATTATTCGCCGGCTTGTCACTTCAAAAAACGAGGATTCCTTCTCGCATAAGTTGCAAGAATTTTTCTTCTGTGACCGGCGGCACATCCGTACCCGATGAAACCTGCGAGAACAAGGTCCGCATGAACCGCCGCGCTGATGTCAGCGTCCAAGTCACGATGTCCAAGTCACGATATCCAAGTCACGATATCCAAGTCACGATGCCAGGCATTGCCGACGATGCCCCGGCATATCGATGCATTAGATCCAACAAGGAGGAGGCTTCAACCATGTTGTATCGTCATACCCAGCACAGTGTCTTTATCGTCTCTCTCTGTCTCGCGGCTGCCGGACTCAACGCTTTCCTGATCTGGCGGAGCGGCCAATGGCTGCCGGCTGGGATAGTGCTGATCGTTCTGGTTGCCGTTGCAATCACATTTTCGTCTCTCACCGTCGAGGTCAATGAGAACGAATTGCGATGGAGCTTCGGGCCGGGACTTTGGACCTATCGATTGCCGCTCGGCGACATCGAAACTGTCGCGATCGTGCGGAATCACTGGTGGAACGGCTTCGGGATCAGGGTGCGCTCCGGCTTCCGGCTCTATAACGTGTCGGGCCTCGATGCCGTCGAACTGCAGTTGAAGTCCAACGATATCCGTCGTATCGGCACCGACGATCCGCAAGGCCTCGCCAGCGCGTTGAAAGCGTCGCCGCGCCGCAGCTGAGCATGCCGGTTCGGTGACACGGCCAAGCTCGGCTCAATCGGGTCCAGTCAGGCTTTGGCCGAGCGTATCCGCGGCATATTGCCGGCGCCTGCGCCCATCGCGGTGCGCCGATCGATCACGGCATTGTGGAACTGCTCAAGGACCAGCCCGTAGGCAGCAAGGTCGGACGCTTCGATCGCGCCATCGTCATAGCCTTCGAGCGTCTCACGCAGGAAGTCGCCGGCCTCGCGTTGCATCGCGTCGAGTTCATCGATCGAATTGATCTGCCGCACCAGCGCGATCGCCGCCAGCAGCTTTTCGCGATGCAGGACACTGAGCCGGCGCTCGTCGCGTTTCACATAGTGGCGCAATCCCGCAACGCCGGATCCGAATACGGAAAGCAGCAACGCCACACCCTAGATATAGTCGCTGTAATTGTCCATGAAGGGGCGTTCGTTGCCATCGATGTAGGCGGCAGCGCCGGGATGCGCGGGCAGGGCCGCGTCCCAGCACCAGAAACGCGAGCGCTTTATTTTCCGGGTGCGGAGCGCCAATTCTCCGGCGCCGTTCGAACCGTCTGAAACGGACATGTTGCTGCCAACCACTGGCCCAGCGAGTACAAGGGGCAGGTTAGCACAATTGAGATCGCCACGGGGCCATATTGGATGCACGGCCTGGCTAATTTGATTATAGCTAATGCGTATCAGATCAGAGATCGAAGGCCCGCTATGTACCAGCCGCCTGCCTTTCGCGAGGATCGCATTGAGGTCCAGCACCAACTGATCCGCGCCCATCCGTTGGGCCTGTTGATCACGGCGGGACCGGCTGGATTGCTCGCCAATCTGTTTCCATTCCTGGTGGATTCGCAAGGCACCGGTAAAGGCACGCTGCGGCTTCACATCGCGCGCGCCAATCCGCAATGGTGCGAACTCGAAGCCGTCGAGGAGTGCCTGGTCGTGTTCCGCGGACCGCAGGATTATGTGACGCCATCCTGGTACGAGACCAAGCGCGAAACCGGCAAGGTGGTCCCGACCTGGAACTACGTCACGGTACATGCCTGGGGGCGCCCGCGCGTGATCCATGATGACGTCTGGCTGCGACGCCAGATCGAGGACCTGACGGATAGCCGCGAAAGCCTGCGTCCCGCGCCCTGGAAAGTGGACGACGCGCCGCCTGATTTCATCGCGGCGCAAATGCGCGGCATTATCGGGATCGAGATCCCGATTTCGCGCATCGAAGGCAAGTGGAAGATGAGCCAGAACCGTCCCGAAGCGGATCGCGCCGGCGTCGCCGCCGGCTTTCGCGAGGCGGGCGCTGCCGGCGAAGCGATCGCGGCGATCGTTGAAGAACGGGGGGCAGCGCATTGAAGTAAGTCCGCCCTGAACAGCGCGCGAAGCCGTCGTTTCTGGATGGCTCACGATTAAGATTACCGCTCGATGATTCGAGAGACCGTGATTGCGAAAACAAGCCACGATTTTGACGTTCAGCGCATGCGAATATTGATATGTATATAGATACTCTCAACCGGCTTGAAGCGGACCTGTGAACCCATGGACATGCTGGTCAAACTGTACGACCTGCCGGACTCCCGTTCCGCCTTTGCGCGGCTGCGCGAAGCCGGAATTGAGGTGCGGCGCGCGCTTGCGCCCGAGAAGCACAAAGTGATCGCCTGGGTGCGCAAGACATTCAGCGAGGGGTGGGCCAGCGAGGCGGAGGTGGCGTTCAGCCGTCAACCCGTATCCTGCTTCATTGCCATCGACCGGGGCGATCTCGCAGGCTTCGCCTGCCATGACGCAACCTGTCCAAATTTCTTCGGCCCGACCGGCGTGGAGCCGGCGGCGCGAAAAAAGGGAATCGGCGCGGCGCTGCTGTTTGCGTGCCTCGAAGACATGAGGCAAGCGGGATATGGTTATGCCATCATCGGCGGGGTGGGTCCGGCGGATTTTTATTCAAGGACCGTCGGCGCCATCGCCATCGAGGGATCCAGGCCCGGCATCTATCGGGGACTGCTTTAGCGCTGCGAGGCGCGTTCGCGAACTCTTGAGGCTTCCCGACGGCGTCGTTTCGCTGCGAAGCTGACAAGCTGGCGAAGGGCCAAGCGTTGTCTATCCCAATGACGGCGCTTGGTGTGGCTGGCATCGTCACCACGCTACGCAGGAAATCAGAGCCGAAATTCGTATCGGTGGCCAGGCAGGCTCCGGGAGACGTGAACTGGCCCCGTCCCGCCGACGGAATCCGCTCCGAAGAATAACGCCATGTCCCACATCATGTGCCTGAGCACGGTGTGCAGCGTCAGAAAATGATCTCGCGCATACGTTGTGTCGTGCCAACTCCTTAACTTGATTTTAGCATAGCGTTGGCATCGTGAACGGTAGACGCACTGCGCACCTGGCAACCGACCCTCGGATCTTGCCTGACGTGCAGCGCACGAGTGCCAGGCTCCCTCTCCTTACAGCGAGTGCTCGGAATGAAACTGCGCATCTCCATCTTCACCGCAATCGTACTATTCGGCGTCGTCACCGCGCTTGGACTTGCTTTGATTCTCGGGGTCAGCACCTATTCGAATCACGAGCTTCGCGTCGGCGGCCCGCTCTATGAGAAAATCAAGCTCGGTAATGATCTGGTGGCGGATATTCTGCCGCCTCCCGCCTATGTCATCGAGGCCTATCTTGAGGCGACGCTGGCGCTGCGAGAGCCGTCGAAACTGGCGGCCCACGAGAAGCGCCTCGCGCAACTCCGCAAGGAGTTCGACGAACGTCAGGATTTCTGGAAGAAATCCGATCTCGATTCCGGGCTAAAATCGAAGCTTACGGTGGATTCCTACGCCGACGTTCAGAAGTTCTGGACGATCGCCGAGAGCGAGCTGCTTCCTGCGCTTGCCAAGGGAGATCAGGCCGCGGCCGAGAAGTCCTACGTCCAGCTCACGTCCGTTTATGCCGCTCATCGCGCCATCATCGACGATCTCGTCACGCAGGCCAATGCCGCCAACGCTGAACAGGAGGCGACGGCCGAGCGGCGCATCAGCATGTTTTCGACTCTGGTCTGGAGCGTGTCGATTGTCGTCGTGCTCATTATCATTCTCGGGATCGCGGGAATAGCGATGGGCGTGATCCGTCCGGTCGTGCGGATTACCGCCGCGGTCTCGAAGATGGCTGCGGGCGACCTCGACATCACCATTCCGGGCACCGGCAGGGGCGATGAAATCGGTGATATGGCGAAAGCCATCGGCGTTGTTCGTGCCAACGCGGAGCAAAGGGCCCGCGACGAAGCCCAAGCCAAAAGCCGGCAAGATCAGCTCGCTGCCGAGCAGCGCAAGGCGGAGATGCACCGGCTCGCCGACAATTTCGAGTCCGCCGTCGGCGAGATCGTCAACACAGTTTCGTCGGCCTCGACCGAGCTCGAGACTTCCGCCACGTCCCTGAGGTCCACGGCGGAGCGTTCCGAGCAACTGACCGGCATGGTCGCATCGGCCTCGGAAGAAGCTTCCAGCAACGTGCAGACGGTGGCTTCGGCCACCGAGGAGCTATCATCTTCGGTCAACGAGATCAGCCGCAGGGTCCAGGACTCGGCGCGAATGGCCAGCGATGCCGTAGGCCAGGCCCGCTCGACGACCGCCCGTGTCAGCGAGCTGTCGAGCGCGGCAAGCCGTATCGGTGACGTGGTCGAGCTGATCAATACCATCGCTGGACAGACCAATCTGCTCGCGCTCAACGCGACCATCGAAGCTGCCCGCGCCGGCGAAGCCGGGCGCGGCTTTGCGGTGGTGGCCTCGGAGGTGAAGGCGCTGGCCGAGCAGACGGCGAAGGCGACCGGCGAGATTGGCCAGCAGATCGCCAGCATCCAGGCTGCGACTCAGGATTCGGTGAGCGCGATCAAGGAAATCAGCGGTACGATCGAGCGGTTGTCGGAAATCTCGTCAGCCATCGCGGCCGCGGTCGAAGAGCAGGGCGCGGCCACCCAGGAGATTTCCCGCAACGTGCAGAGGGCGTCGCAGGGCACCCAGCAGGTGTCGACCAACATCACCGATGTGCAACGTGGCGCTAGCGAGACTGGGTCGGCCTCATCGCAAGTGCTTTCTGCCACGCAGTCGCTGTCGATCGAAAGCAATCGTCTCAAGGTCGAAGTGTCCAGATTCCTCAACTCGGTCCGGGCCGCCTGAAAGGCGTCGCAATCCCGGTTGGCCGTAATCCACCCGGGGTTCGCCGGTCATTTGCGGCATTTCAGCGGTCAGCCGACCGGCATCGATATCCGTGCGGACCGATGCACGCCCCCTTTTCCGCGCTTCGTGATAGGCGGCCGACTTGCGCGGTTGTTTGCAGTTCGACTAGCGGGTAAGATGTCTGATCGCGAAGATTGGACGGGGAGCCAAAAAAGAGCCAAAAATAAACGGTCAAGAAATTCGCGAAAATCAAATCCGGTCCCGTAGCTCAGCCGGATAGAGCGACGGTTTCCTAAACCGTAGGTCGCATGTTCGAGTCATGCCGGGATCGCCACCATTTGCTTCACGTCGGTCAACTCGATCCAAAACGTAGCCTCAGTGATCGGAGCCGACACGATTCACCATTCCGTTCGAACGATTACGGGCGCGTGGCGTGATCGAGCCACGCTTTCAAGGCGAACAGTCGCGCCCTGCGCCTGGTCGAACGGAGCTGCGGTTCTTTGCCGCGTGCGGCCGGTCGCGGCCAACCTTCGAACGCTCGGCACCCGGGATTGTGAATTTCGGCTTCGCTTCGCCGAGTGAGTCTGTAACGCCGACGTAAACGTTCTCGCCTGCTTTCAAGCGCCGCGAAGGTCTTGGTGAGAGCTGCCGGATTAAATGCGCAATATGCATTTTCCGAAGTAGCACTTCTTCTCGATGGTTGCTTTTCAGGCTGGAAAAGCAAAAGGCACCCCGTTTCCAGAGTGCCTTCCGACCGTGGAGCGCGGCTAGCTGTGGAACCTCAAGAGGTTGTTCCCGGCCAGACCGAGTCGGCTGATCGGCGTCTTAGCTTTGAGGCTACTATGCGGCCGATGCCAATTGTAGCGATGGAGCCAATTGACCAATTCGGCCGAGCGTTGATCTGAGTTCTGGTAA
>JAGXAJ010000104.1 GCA_018971625.1 Pseudomonadota bacterium | reverse complement strand
CATCGAGCGACACGATTTTCGCGAGGGCCGCGCCCGCTACGAGCAGATGCGCGACAGCCACCATGACCATCTGATCAATCTGCGCGACGGCAAGGTGATTGAATTCACCTCCGAGGAGATCGAGAAGCTTCAGGCCGAGATCGCCCGCAAGCTTGGCTACAAGCTGGTCGACCACCGGCTGGAGCTGTATTGCGTCCCACTGGATGACGACAAGTCCTGAAAGCGAAGCGCTCTCGAGCAAGGCAGAAACCGTTCGCGTGACGAGAACGCCTCAAAGCAACAGGCAACGATTCGATCTCGTCATCTTCGATTGCGACGGCGTGCTGGTGGACAGCGAGGTCATCTCCTGCCGCGCGCATGCGGAGGCGCTGACGCGCCACGGCTACCCGATCACCGAACATCAGGTGCTCGAACGATTCCTCGGCATCTCCGATCGCGAGGCCCGCCTGATCGTCGAGGCCCGCCTGATCGTCGAGGCCGAGCTTGGTCTCAGGCTTCCGGACGATTTCGAAGCGCAAATGAAGCAAGCTGCGTTGCAGCGCTACCCCACCGAGTTGGCCGATATCCCCCATATCGGCGAGGCGATCGCCGCAATCGGACTGCCCAAATGCGTGGCCTCCAGCGGCACGCTGGAAAAGATCAGGCATGGGCTTACTTGCGCGGGTCTTTACGACGCACTTGCGCCGCACATTTTCTCCGCCACCCAGGTCGAGCACGGCAAACCCGCGCCGGACCTGTTTCTGTTCGCGGCCGAGCAGATGCGTGCATCGCCAGAACGTTGCGTGGTGATCGAGGACAGCGCGCCCGGCACTACCGGCGCGCTCGCCGCCGGAATGACCGTGCTGGGTTTTCATGGCGGCAGCCATTGCCTCCCCGGCCATGCCGACAAGCTGCGCGCGGCCGGCGCAACCGCAACATTTGACGATATGCAGCAGTTGCCGGGCCTGGTTGCCACCACGGCTGGCGCCGGCTGAGGGCCTGCGCGGCAACGGCCCCAGCGCCGATCGATCGACGTTTCTCGCCAAACAGGGAGCGCAAGCGTTTGCTTGAAGCGCGAGAATAGCGGCTTTTGCCGTAATACCGACCGCGTGCCCGTCCCGGAATGGCGGTTTCCGACGGCCTGATGCTGGATTTCCCCTGCTTTGGCCTATATTTGAGAGGCATATTTCGGATTGGCGCCCAATGGCGTCCCCTGCGACCAGCACTCAGGTTCCATGAAGCCGCCGCGCAAGCTGCATATCAAATCCTATGGCTGCCAGATGAACGTCTACGATGCGCAACGCATGGCGGACACACTGACGCCGGAAGGCTTTGTCGAAACCGCAAACGTCGACGACGCCGATCTCGTAATCCTCAACACCTGTCATATCCGCGAAAAAGCCTCCGAAAAGGTCTATTCGGAGCTGGGCCGGCTGCGGACGATCAAGGAAGAGGCCGCGCGCAACGGACGCCAGGTCTCAATCGCGGTTGCCGGCTGCGTCGCGCAGGCCGAAGGCCAGGAGATCATCCGCCGCGCGCCTGCGGTCGACGTCGTGGTGGGTCCACAAAGCTATCACCACCTGCCGCAATTGCTCGTGCATGCCAAACGCCACGGTCGCGCGCTGGAGACCGAGTTTCCGGTCGAGGACAAGTTCGGTTTCCTGCCGCCCCCACAACCGCAAGCGATTCGCGCGCGCGGCATTTCCGCCTTCGTGACGGTGCAAGAGGGTTGCGACAAATTCTGCAGCTTCTGCGTGGTGCCCTATACCCGCGGCGCCGAACTGTCGCGGCCAGTGGCGAGGATCGTCGATGACGTTCGCAGACTCACCGATGCCGGCGTGCGCGAAATCACCCTGATCGGCCAGAACGTCAACGCCTATCACGGCGAAGGCCCGGACGGCCGGATCTGGTCGCTTGGCAAACTGCTGTACCATCTGGCCGAACTGCCTGGCATTGCACGGCTGCGCTACTCCACCAGCCACCCCCGCGACGTCGACCAGACGCTGATCGAAGCGCATCGCGACCTGCCAGCCTTGATGCCATTCGTGCATTTGCCGGTGCAGTCCGGTTCGGACCGGATTCTTGCAGCCATGAACCGCAAGCATAGCGCCGATGACTATCGCCGCGTCGTCGACCGGTTTCGCGCCGCCCGCCAAGATATTGCGTTTTCATCGGATTTCATCGTGGGCTTCCCCGGCGAAAGCAGGGAAGATTTTGCCGCCACCCTCGCTCTGGTCACACAAATCGGATACGCTGCCGCCTACTCATTCAAATATTCGCCGCGGCCGGGAACACCGGCAGCGGACCTGCAGGAGACGGTGTCAGCGGCTGAGATGGACGAGCGATTGGTGCGGCTCCAGGGATTGATCGACAGCCAGCAATCGGCCTTCAATCAGGCTGCGATTGGCCGCACGGTCGATGTCTTGTTCGAACGCGCCGCCCGCAATCCCGGCCAGATGGTCGGCCGCACGGCCTACCTGCAGCCGGCACATGTGATGGCTTCGCCCGACATCGTCGGGCGGGTTCTTCCGGTGACGATCGAAAGTCTCGAACGCTACAGCCTGCTGGGCACGCTTGCGCCATCGGCGCACGCGCGGCCCTCTTCTCCGTTGCATACGGGAGCCTGAACCCTTGCCAAAAAGTGCATCGGATTCGCCTTCACTCGCTCCCAGCCGCAAACTCGACCGCGACATGCAGATCCCGCCCGAAACCAAGGTCGTGATTGACTTCGAGGACAACAGGGCCGCTTGCGCGCTGGTCGGACCCTACGGACAGAACCTGGCGCTGATCGAACGCCGGCTCGGCGTCGTGGTCGATTCGCGCGGCAATCACATCACCATCGGCGGATCGCGCGACGGCTGCGACGCGGCGCGGCGCGTGCTGGAGATGCTGTACGCGCAGGCGACCCAGGGCCATGACCTCGCGCAGGGCGATGTCGAAGGCACGATCCGCGCCGTGATCGCGCAGGGTTCGCTGTTTGAGTTCGACGCAAAATCGGTCAGGCCGCAGTTCGACACCATCAATTTGCGCAAGCGCCCGGTGCGGGCGCGCACCGCCGCGCAAGATGCTTACATTCGCGCGCTCAAGCGCCATGAACTGGTGTTCGGCATCGGCCCTGCGGGTACCGGCAAGACCTGGCTTGCGGTGGCGCATGCCGCGCAATTGTTCGAGCGCAAGGAAGTCGATCGCATCATCCTGTCGCGACCGGCGGTGGAAGCCGGCGAACGGCTCGGCTTCCTGCCCGGCGATTTGCGCGAGAAGGTCGATCCTTACCTGCGGCCAATCTACGACGCGCTGTACGATCTGATGGATTCGCGGGTGGTCGAGCGCGCGCTGCAGACCGGCGAGATCGAAATCGCGCCGCTGGCCTTCATGCGCGGTCGCACGCTGACCAACGCCGCCATCATCCTGGACGAAGCGCAGAACACAACCTCGATGCAAATGAAGATGTTTTTGACGCGGCTGGGCGAAAACAGTCGCATGATCATCACCGGCGATCCCAGCCAGGTCGATCTGCCGAACGGCCAGATGTCGGGTTTGGCGGAAGCGGGAAGGCTGCTTGATGGCGTCGAAGGCATCGCCCAGGTAAAATTTACCGCCGAGGACGTCATCCGCCATGAACTGGTGGCACGGATCGTGGCCGCCTATGAGGGATTGCCGCAGCGGTCGGCAACCGGCAAGCCCTGATGCGAAGATCTTCCGCCGTGCGCGCGACGGGCGCGGCTTCCCGTCGCAACAGAAATTCCGGACCGATGGCGCCTTTTGTCCTTCCAATCTCAGAGATTCTCGTCACCGCCGAGTGCTGGCGCACGGAAGCAGGCGCCGAATCGGTGATTCAGCGCGCCATCGCGGCGGCCGCCGAGATCGCCGGCGCCGATGTCGGCAACGCCGAACTCGCTGTCATGTTGACCGACGATGCCGGCATCCGCACGCTCAACAACAACTGGCGCGGTATCGACAAGCCAACCAATGTGCTGTCGTTTCCGGCGCTACAGCCGATCGGCCCGAGCGGTTCCGACGACGCACCGCGCATGCTCGGCGACATCGCCATCGCCTACGAAACCACACGCCGCGAGGCCGACGACGAACAAAAGCCGTTCGATCATCATCTCAGCCATCTGGCGGTGCACGGCTTCCTGCATCTGATCGGCTACGACCACGAAAACGAGGTCGATGCCGAAGCCATGGAAAGCCTGGAGACGAAGATCCTCGCGCAACTCGGCATCCCCGATCCCTATGCGGACGGGGAGCGGATCGATTGAGATGACGGATTCCGAACCGACCCACGACAATCCGCGCAACACACGCAATTTGCCTGCGGTGGTGCAGGAAGGCGAGGTCATCCGCCCGGCCGCTGACAACTGGCTGATCCGCGCGATCCGCACGCTGTTCGGCTGGAAGCCGGGCTCGGTACGCGATGACCTGCAGGTAGTGCTCGATGCCAGCACTCCGGACGATGTGGGTTTTTCGGCGATCGAGCGCACCATGCTGCGCAACATCCTTGGCCTGCATGAACGCCGTATCGCCGACGTGATGGTCCATCGCGCCGACATCGTCGCGGTCAAGCGCGACATCAGGCTCGGTGAATTGATGAGCGTGTTCGAAAGTGCGGCGCATTCGCGGCTGGTGGTTTATAACGAAACCCTCGATGATCCCGAAGGTATCGTTCACATCCGCGACCTCTTGGCGTTCATGACGGCGCGCGCACGCGTGGCGGATACCGGCAAGGCGCGGCGCAAGAAGGCCGTTGTGACCGGGCTCGATCTGCGCGCGGTCGACCTCGCGCTGCCGCTCGCCGACGCCAACATCATCCGCAAGCTGTTATACGTGCCGCCGTCGATGCGGGCGATCGATCTTCTGGCGCAGATGCAGGCCTCGCGTATTCACCTTGCCCTGGTGGTCGACGAATATGGCGGCACCGACGGCTTGGTGTCGATCGAGGATATCGTCGAACAGATCGTCGGCGAAATAGACGACGAGCATGACAGCGACGAGCCGCCGGCGATCGTGCGGCAGGCGGACAATTCCTTTATTGCGGATGCGCGCGCCAGCCTCGAGGACGTCCGCTCGGTGATCGGCGAGGATTTCGTCATCGGCGAAGCCGGCGAGGAGGTGGCGACGCTCGGCGGCTATCTGGTCACCCATGTCGGCCGGTTGCCGGTGCGCGGCGAAGTCATTTCCGGTCCCGGCAATTATGAAGTCGAAGTCCTCGATGCCGATCCGCGGCGGGTCAAACGCCTGCGCATCGGCATCCGCAAGGAACGGCACGCACCGCGAACCCAGCGCGAGAGCCGTCGCCGCGAAAACGCTCCTGATGCGGGTTCCGCACAGACCAATGACAATACCAATCCGCCACCCGCCGATGGAGCCGGCAGCCGTGACGTCAACCAATAAACTCCACGCCGCCGGCCTTGCGATCATCCTGGCCTGGGGATGGAAGCGTGCGGCCATCGCGCTGGTCGCGGGCGCACTGTCTTCGCTCGCGATGGCGCCATTCGATGCTTGGCCGGTACTGTTCCTGACTTTTCCGGTGACGGTCTGGCTGATCGACGGAGCGGGAGCCGGACGCTGGCGCGGCATACCGGCGGCGGCATGGGCAGGCTGGTGGTTCGGCTTCGGCTATTTCGTACCGGGTCTGTACTGGATCGGCTACGCCTTTCTGGTCGATGCTTCGACCTTCGCATGGCTATTGCCGTTTGCGGTCATCGGCTTGCCGGCCTATCTCGCCTTGTTCACCGCGTTCGGATTTGCGCTGGCCCGCATGATCTGGACCCGCGATGCGTCGCGCGTGCTGGCGCTTGCAGTCGCCTTGACGGTGGGCGAATGGCTGCGCGGCCATGTATTGACCGGCTTCCCATGGAACGCGTTCGGCTACGCCCTGACCGAACCGTTGGCGCTGGCCCAGACCGGATCGTTGATCGGGCTGTGGGGACTGACATTCCTGGCCGTCGCGATCTTCGCAAGCCCGGCGGTGCTGATCGATGGCGGCTCGCGCGGACGCAGGCCGTGGATCGCGCCGGCCCTGGCCCTGACGACACTTCTGGCAATGGGGGCCTTCGGCGTCGCTCGCCTGATTCTGCATCCGACCAATCTCACCAAGGTCAAGCTGCGGATCATGCAGCCTAACCTCGAACAGGACGCCCGGTTCAACTACTCTGCAAAAGCAGAGGTCATGAAGAAATATCTGACGCTATCCGATCGGGCCTCCGGGCCGGAATCAACCGGCGTGCGAGATGTCGATATCCTGATCTGGCCGGAATCGGCGTTTCCGTTTTTCCTGACCCGCGAAGCAGATGCTATGGAGCAGATTGCCGATCTGTTGCCGAAGGGCACGGTGCTGATTACCGGCGCGGTGCGCGCGCCCGATGACCTGCCGCCGGGCGTCAAGATCACGCGCGCCTATAACTCGATCTATGTCATCGATCACGACGGCACTGTGCTGTCGGTCTATGACAAGCTGCATTTGGTCCCCTTCGGCGAATATCTGCCGTTTCAGGACTGGATGGAAAAGCATGGCTTTGAGCAACTCACCAAGGTTCAGGGTGGCTTCATCGCGGGGACCCAGCGCCATACCCTCGAGATCCCCAACGCGCCGCGCGCGCTACCGTTGATCTGCTATGAAGCGATCTTTCCCGGTGGCGTTGCTACGCGCGACGAGCGCCCGGGCTGGATCGTCAACCTCACCAATGACGGCTGGTTTGGAATCTCGACGGGCCCCTATCAGCATTTGCAGCAGGTGCGCCTGCGCGCCATCGAGGAGGGATTGCCGATGGCGCGCGCCGCCAATACGGGCATTTCCGCTGTGATCGACCCGATGGGGCGCGTCGTCGCAGAACTCGGCCTCGGGCTCGAAGGCGTACTCGATTCCCGGCTGCCGTCAGCCATACCACCGACGATTTACGTGCGCGCCGGCGACATCCCCGCCGCGATTCTGCTGATCGCCGCCCTGATTTTCGTGATCGGGCGCCGGGCTGTTAAGCACGCGTCCTGATCTCTGGCGATTCACATTTGATTTTGGATACCTAGAGAAAGCTCGGCAAGGTGGCAGGCCCGCCGGTTGACAGAACGGGGCTCATTCGCATTCTGGCCATAGTGATGGGGAATAGACTTGGTCAATTGACTCAAATTGTCTGTATTGCGTTGCTGTACTTCCCGCCAAATCGGACGGTGCCTGCTCCCAAGACCTGTTGACAAGACCGGCCCCATTTTCACTCACCTCATCCCTCTCGGAACTCCAAGGAGTGCTGGAGATGTCGACCAAAGCGCCCAACCCTGTTGACAAATATGTCGGCAGTCGTGTGCGCATGCGCCGGATCATGCTTGGCATGAGTCAGGAAAAACTTGGCGAAGCATTGGGCCTGACCTTCCAGCAGGTGCAGAAATACGAGAAAGGTACCAACCGGGTCGGAGCAAGCCGCATCCAGCAGATCTCCGAAATACTCCAGGTGCCGGTCTCATTCCTGTTCGAAGGCGGACCGAGCGGCACCACGAGCGCAGAAAGCGTCGGCGACAGCGCATCTCCGTCCTACATTTCCGATTTCCTGGCAACCTCCGAAGGCTTGGCCCTGACCCGCGCCTTCACCCGCATCTCCGATGCCAAGCTTCGCCGCAGCATCGTCGACATGGTCGAGCAGATCGCCGCACGCGAAGGTGACGACCCGCGCTGAAGCAAATCGTCATTCGGTTCGCGCGCCTACGACGCGCGAACCGGGATCCGGAAATGATCCAAGGTGAAGATCTTCCGATGTGCATTGCACGTCCGCGGTTCGCGCTGGCGCGCGCCGGGGAATGGCGGTAGTTGAACTCTCTGAAGCCAGCCAGCGCTGATGACCGCCATGTCCGATCTCAAATCGCCCGGTTCGTTGCCCGGCAATCCCTTCGACAGCAAAGCCATTCTCGACGGCATCCGCCGCCGGGTGGAAGTTGAAACGCCGACCGCAGCTCCCGAACAGGTCAACAGGCTGGCGACCATGGTGGCGGACGGCTATCGCGATCTGCCGGCGACCATCGAACGCGTCGCGGGACGCGATGGCCGCGGCGACCATCTGGTGGCGCGCTCGGCCTGGGGCCAGGATCAGCCGGGGATCCTGGTGTTGAGCCATTTCGACACCGTGCATCCGATCGGTTTCATCAAACGGCTGCCGTTCCATATCGAAGGCGACAGCGCGTTCGGCCCGGGCATCTACGACATGAAGGGCGGCGCCTATCTTGCGTACCATGCGTTCCGGCAGATCTGCGCGGCGCCGGAGCGCTCGCCGCTCGGAGTGACGCAGCTTTATGTCTCGGATGAAGAGATCGGCAGTCCGACCTCGCGCGCGCTGATCGAGGCCGAGGGCCACAAGGCCAAATATGTGCTGGTCACCGAGCCTGCCCGCGACGGCGGCAAGGTTGTCACCGGGCGCAAGGGCGTCGCGCGATTCGAGATCTTCATCAAAGGGGTGCCGTCGCATGCCGGCATACCGCCGCAGGACGGTCGCAGTGCGATCCGCGAACTCGGCAATGTTATTCAGACGCTGGAGGGCATGAACGACCCCGAGCATGCCAGGACGCTTGCTGCCGAAATCGGCTTCGACCTGGTCGATACCAGGACCAGCGGCGGCTCCGACGGCAATTTTACCGCGCCTCATACCGCAACCATCGACGGCCTCGGGGTCGACGGCAAGGGCGCGCATACCCATTACGAGCAAATGTATATCTCATCGATCGAACCGAGGGCGCGGCTGTTGCATCGGCTGTACCAGACGCTGCAATGAGCGGCGCTCCGTTTGAGCCGGACGATGGCGATGGCTTGCCTGATGCTGCCGATCGCAGGCACGGCTCGTTCTTCGGCCGCCGCAAGGGCCACAGGCTCCGTGCGCACCAGCTCGACCTGATCGAACAGCTGCTGCCGCGGCTGGCGCTCGATATCAGCGGCGCGAGCCCGGCTGATCTCGCCGAATTGTTCGACCGGCCGCTCGACGCAGTGCGGCTGGAGATTGGATTTGGCGGCGGTGAGCATCTGGTCGCCGAAGCACTGAGCTTTCCCGACACCGGCTTCATCGGCTGCGAACCTTACGTCAACGGCATGGCCAAAGTCCTGACGCAGATCGAGGCCCGCAACATCACCAACATCCGCCTGTTCGCTGGCGATGCCGCCGAATTGCTGGCCTGGGTGCCGCCGGGTTCACTGGCGCGCATCGACCTGATTCATCCCGATCCGTGGCCGAAGCGTCGGCACTGGAAACGGCGCTTCGTGCAGGACGCGACGGTGGCCGCGATGGCGCGCGTCCTCAAACCGTCGGCCGAATTCCGTTTCGTCAGCGACATCGACGATTACGGCACATGGACGCTGGCGCATCTGCTGCGTTCACCCGATTTCGAATGGACCGCGCAATGCGCATCCGACTGGCAATTGCCCTGGCCTGGTTACACGATGACGCGCTACGGCCGCAAAGCCGAACGCGAAGGCCGCAAGGCCGCGTATTTGCGGTTTCGCAGGGTCGGCTAGAAGATTGTTTTGACGCGTCTTCTTACGCGAACCGGTATCCACCCACGGATCAAGTCCGAGGGCATGCTTCGCTCGAAAACGCTCCAGAGTAGATTCTACTTTTGCCAGAAGCCGACGACGCGCGCTGCGGTCAAGCGCATCAGCCGGGTGAAATTGACCCGTGCGGTCTCGAGGTCGGCGGGCGCCGCAATGCGGTTCGGGCCCAGCCGGAGCAGGATCAGCGCCCGCACCGTCGCCCATTCGAGGCCGATGGTCTTGCCGACGATCAGGATCGGATCGTAGCGCTCACCCGAAATCAGCCGGTCGAGCGTCGCAATCTTGACTGCCGACATCGCCGACAGCGCGGCGATCGATTCCTCGTATTTGAAGCTCTTGGCAAAATTCAACAGTGCGGCTTCGTTCAGCTCACCGGCATTGTACAGGGTCAGGATCGCGTGCTGCGCCGGCACGAAGTTGTGCCGGCTCGCGACCTTGACCGGGGCGCCCGAGATTTCGCTGATCATGCCCCTGATCGCCGATTGCCGCTCGGGCTTGACCAGGTCGAGCAGGCGGTGGCGAATGACATCAATCGATCCTTCTAAAAGCTCCTTTAGCTGCGGTGCCGAAAGATCGGCCCGCTGACCGACTGCCAGCGTCAACACACCGTCGTGGCTAGCGCGCCTGATCAGCGCCGAATAGCCGGCCTGCGAGAACAGCGCGCCTGCATTGCCGGCGGCGCGCCGGACCACATCGCGGTCGCCGCGGCGAACGATAACATCGGTGAGTCCGGGCGACAGCGTCGGCCGTTCGGACATCGCCAGCAGATGACCCTGGCCCTTGGCGGCGGCGATTTCGATCAGCGTGTCTTCGTCGACGACCCGCGAGCGCCGCAACAGCGGCCCTGCGATCGCGATCTCGTTCTCGCGCGCTAGCTGGCCAACCAGGCTGCGTGGCGCGTTGGCGAGCAGCGACAGGCGTTCGGCCAGGTGGCTGCGCGCATCCGGTTCGGCATAGGGAACGAGATCGACCAGGATACTGTCAAACAGATCGACGTGATCGGGTCGGTAATTCGCGGCACCTGCCAGGAACAGTCCGGCGATCCGCCGGGCGGCCTCGGCGCGGCGTTTGGGACTGCCTCTTCTAATGATTTCTTCGAGCCCGGGGATCGCCGAAGATGCAACAGCCATTCAACCTTCCCAACGCCGACGGCGCCGGGCGCCTTTGCGGCGTTCGGGAATTTAGGCAGCCTTGGTGAACGAAGGGTTAGGTTGGCGAAAGCGCTGCGAAGCCCGCAAAATCGCGTGTCCCGATCTGGCGGGCCTTGCCGGACAACGCGAAAACGGCTATATCAGACGCAACTTATGGTTCTCATACGATCGCGTATTGAGAGTGGGCCCCTCCGGACCCGCTCTTTTTTATTATCCGAACGGAACCGGCGACGGCCGGCCCGGATAACCCGAAACGCAAGACAGCTCAGATCAGACGCATTTGACCCTGGACATGACCGATCCAACTGCTGGTTCTGTGGACCTCGACCTGCTTGCCGAGCCACGCCTCGTCGTGGAACCCGGTGTCGCCGCCCGGGTATCGGCGGTGGCGACGCCGGTGCTTCAGGGCATGGGTTACCGGCTGGTGCGGATCAGGATTTCGGGCGAATCCGGCTGTACCGTCCAGATCATGGCGGAACGGCCCGACGGATCGATGCAGATCGAGGATTGCGAGGCGGTGTCGAAAGCGCTGTCGCCGGTGCTCGATATCGCCGACCCGATCGACCGGGCCTATAGGCTGGAAATCTCCTCGCCCGGGATCGACCGGCCGCTGGTGCGCCGTTCCGATTTCGAGCGCTATGCCGGGCATCTCGCGAAGATCGAAATGGCGATCGCCCATGACGGCCGTAAGCGGTTCCGCGGCACACTCGAGGGAGTCGAGGGCGAAGCGGTAAGGTTACGCCGCGACGACGGCCGCGTCGGCGAAAATGCCGATGTCATGCTGGTAATGGAAGATATTTCGGATGCCCGGTTGGTCCTGACCGACGAGTTGATCGCCGAATCGATGCGACGCGGCAAGGCCGCCGAGCGCGAGCTGCGGCAGAATCTCGGACTTGAACCACCGCCGCCACCGCATGCGAAGAAAAGCGATCCATCGAAGAGCAACAAACCGAAGCCGAAATTGAAGTCTAAAGGTGACCGCACAAGGGCGCCGAACAACACCAGGAAACGCCGCCGCGCCGCAGAAAGGGCGCGAGGTGGCGAAATCGATTCCACTGAAGGAGACTGAGTCATGGCTGCGGTCAGCGCCAACAAACTTGAATTGCTGCAGATCGCGGACGCTGTCGCCCGCGAAAAATCCATCGACCGTGGTATCGTGATCGCGGCAATGGAGGACGCCATCGCCAAGGCCGCGCGTGCCCGCTACGGCAGCGAGACCGACGTCCACGCCGAGATCGACGCCAAAAAGGGCGAACTCAGGCTGTCGCGTCACATGCTGGTGGTTGAGCAGGTCGAGAATTCATCGAACCAGATCTCGCTGACGGATGCACAGCGCGCCAATCCGGGCGCACAGGTCGGCGACACCATCGCAGACACCCTGCCGCCGCTGGAATATGGCCGCATCGCCGCGCAATCGGCCAAGCAGGTGA
>JAGXAJ010000103.1 GCA_018971625.1 Pseudomonadota bacterium | reverse complement strand
AAATCTCGACGCTCACGACGTGAACGCATGAACTCAGAGCGGTCCAGGGATTGCGCCTTGGTGTGCATTCCGGCTCAATGCAGCAAATGGCCGTCGCGCATAAATTGATCTACTGTCAATAGCTGCGCGCCCGCAGTTACAATAAGAGCGCGTTGAGTATTCGCGGTGGGAACGCTCATGCCCTGTAGCCGTTACATCCGCGGTTCTGGGGGAATAGATGTCGCGCCATTCGCTTATTGTCGCCCTGTCGCCCTGTTGTTCTGCAGTCTCGCCGCGCCGGCCGCATATGCGCAGCTCGTGCCACCGGCGGGAACGGCCGGCGCAGGCAACACGCCGATCAACGGCGTGCCGTTCGGGCCCGCCAATCCCAGCGCGCTGAGCGACCCCAGCGGCACCCGAAGATTCCGCCGCTTCGAACCAATAGCCTGCAGCCGTCACCGACGCCGCGGCAACCGCTCCAGGGCACACCGCCATCCCGTATTCCGCCGCCTTACGTGGGTGCGTCGCAGCGCATCTTCATCCCCGATCAGGCTCGTCGAAAAAGGCCGCCAGTCCGCCACCACAGGCGGCCGGAGGTCAGCAGCTTTACGGGGATTTGCCGGGGCTGCTAGTTGCCCGCATCGCGGCAACCCGGATCGTTGCCCGTGTTTCCGCTCCGGAATTCAGCAAGCGGGACGAGCGCAAACGTCTGCCTATTCTTCGGGTTCGGTGGTGAACAGCAGCGGGTAGCCTTTGGCGCGGCCGGCTTCGGTGGCGCGGGTCGCTTTCGTTTCGGCGACATCCTTGGTAAACACCGCGACCACGCAGACCCCGCGCTGATGCGCCGTGATCATCACCTTATAGGCCTGGTCCTCGGTCATGTGGAATTCTGCCTTCAGCACCGTGACGACGAATTCGCGCGGCGTGTAATCGTCATTGACTAGGATTACCTTGTGCAGGCGCGGACGCTCGGTCTTGACCTCGGTCCGGGTCTTGGGCTTGGCGACGGTGTCGATCATTTCCGGAGGCAGCTCCAGACGTTATCGGGCGATCGCGAGAGAATACAGCCTCGCGACCAAGTGTGGAACCACCTGTTCTGCGATGCTTTTTAATATAGCGACGCCGCACAGGCGGCGATGATATCAGCAGGCCAGGCAATGGTTCCGTCGGCAGCCGCGGCAGCACAGATCCGACTTGCTCGCGTGGCCGGCAGGCCCAAGCGGCAAAACCCGACCACGATGTGAAGCGCAAGGGATCTTCGTACTTTTCGTTGCCCGATTTGCGTGTCACGATCCGATCGTACGACGGGAGGACAGCTGATGCGCTGGTATGTCTCGATCGGGGCGGCGCTTGTTGCAGGTGCAGTGGCCGGAGGTGACATTCCCGGTATCGCAGCGCCGAATCCGCGGCATCAACTTGCGCAAAGCAGCGACAAGCCAACCGTCGATGTTGAACTGATCCTCGCCACCGATATCTCCTATTCGATGGACATGGATGAACTTGCGGTTCAACGCGAGGGCTATGCGCAAGCGCTCATCTCCAGGGAATTCCTGCAAGCCCTGAAGTCGTTGCCGAACAGCAAGATCTCCGTGACCTATTTTGAATGGGCAGCCTCCGGCGACCAGAAGGTCATCATTCCCTGGCGACTGATCGAAGGTCCGGAAACTGCTGACGCCGTCGCTAACGAGATCATGAAGACGCCGGTGCGTCGGGCCTCGCGTACCTCGATCTCGGGTGCGATCTATTTTGCGATCCCGCTGTTCGACCAGGATCCCTATCACGGGCTTCGCCGCGTGATCGATATTTCAGGCGATGGCCCCAACAATAGCGGCGCGCCGGTCGTCGGCGCGCGCGACGAGGCCTTGTCCAAGGGCATCGTCATCAACGGCCTGCCGATCATGGTGAAGGAGCCTTCCCACTCGACCATGGATATCGACAATCTCGATTTCTATTACGAGGATTGCGTGATCGGCGGCCCTGGTTCCTTTGTGGTGTCGATCAAGGATCGCGACAAATTCAAGGAAGCGATCCGGACCAAGCTGCTGCTCGAGGTAGCCGGCAACGAGCCGGAACGTCGGATGGTTTCGGTCGCCGAGAAGGAGCCGCGCGTTTCCTGCCTGATCGGCGAAAAAATCTGGCAGGAGCGCTGGGGGCGATAAGTCCTTGAGGACAGCGCCTGGCTACCGCGAAAACAGCGCCACCAGCTCCACATGTGGGGTGTGGCGAAACTGATCAACTGGCGTGACACCTTCGATCTTATAGCCGCCGTCGATCAGCATTCGTGCATCGCGTGCGAAGGTTGCGGCATTGCAGGACACTGCGATCACGACGGGCACCTTGCTGGCCGCGAGTTGCCGGACCTGTGCCTGCGCGCCTTGCCGCGGCGGATCGAACACCACGGTATCGTAGTCGCGCAGCTCCTGCGGCATCAACGGACGCCGGAACAGGTCACGCGCCTCGGCCTTGATAGGTTTCAGCCCGGACGCCGATGTCGACGCTTTTTGCAGCGCTGCGATCGCGTCGGCATCGTTGTCGCAAGCGGACACTCTTGCCTTCGTCGCAAGCCGCAGCGCGAACGGGCCGACGCCACAAAACAGATCGGCGATGTGTCTGGCGCGCTTGCAATGTGCCGCCACCAGCTTCGCCAATACTTCCTCGCCGGCGACGGTTGCTTGCAGGAAAGAGCCGGGAGGCAGGGTGGCACGGACTGCTCCGATCCCGATGGTCGGCGGCGCGCGCATCAATACCAGTTCGCCGTGGCGGGTCAGTCGCGCCAGGCCATGCCGGAGCGCGACGTTGGAGAGCGTTGCGATCAACGTTGATGTCAGCGGCCCCGAGCCGCGCACATCAACATCGAGGCCATTGCTTGCGGCAGTGACCTGGATGTCCAACGGCTTGCCGGCGGACTTCAGAGCCTCGGCTAAGGCGCGTGCCGCGTCGAGTGCGCCGCGCAGGCCGGGGTCGAGAATCGGGCAGTCCGCGATTGCGATGATCGCGTGACTGCCCGCTGCGGCAAAGCCGGTGTGCAGTTCGCCGTCATTCCCGCGGCGAGCATGGACGGTAATGCGGCGCCGGCCCGCGCCGTGGGCATCGATCAGCGGCGCAACCTCGCAGGCGATGCCGGCCTGTTCGAGTGTATCGACCACGATGGCGCGTTTCCACGCCCGGTACGCTTCCATCTGCCAGTGCTGTATTGTGCAGCCGCCGCAGGCACGGAAATATCGGCAGAACGGCTCGACGCGCTCCGGGCTCGGCTGTTCGATTCGCATCAGCCGCCGGCGGTCGGGATGACCATTGACCCGTTCGACCTCGACAGTTTCTCCTCCCAGCGTGTACGGCACGAACAGGCTCTCGCCGCCGACAACACTGACGCCGTCCCCGCGATGGCCGACATGGTCGATGAGGAGCCGTTCAGCCACGGCGCGCGCCTATGAAGAATTCGAGATTGCCGTCGCCGCCCGCGATCGGGGACGGAAATATCTCGATATTGCTGCAGCCAAGCGAGGCGGCAAAAGCGGCGATGTCGTCGCAGACTTGCCGATGAACTTCTGGGTCGCGGATGATGCCGCGCCTGGAATGTTTTCGTGCCGCTTCGAATTGTGGCTTGATCAGCGCCAGCAGGCGCATCGGTGCTGCCGCCAGCGACAGCGCCACCGGCAGCACCGCTTTCAGCGAGATGAAACTCACATCGATCACGACGATATCCGGCCGCTGCGGCAGCCGCTTGCCCTCGAAGCTGCGGATGTCGGTTTCCTCCATCGAGACAATTTTGGGGTGACCACGCAGCGAAGGATGCAACTGGCTTCTGCCGACGTCGATCGAAAATACCAGGCTCGCGCCACCTGCGAGCAGGACTTCGGTGAAGCCGCCGGTGGAGGCGCCGACATCGAGACAGACATGATCCTCGATCTCAAACGGATATCGCTCCAGCGCGCCTGACAGCTTGACGCCTCCACGCGAGACGAAGGGATGCGCCGGCTGCGCCTGCAGCACGGCGTCAGCCGGAATGTTTTCCGATGCCTTCAGCACCGGCCTGGCATTGGCGGTGACAAGACCGGCTTCGATCGCAGCCTGCGCGCGCGCCCGGCTTTCGAACAGGCCACGTTCGACCAGCAGCACATCCGCGCGCTTGCGGGGAGGGGGCATGATTCAACGATTCCGCGCGGCGGTGCGCCGTTCGAGTGACCACCTCACGCATTCCCGACCGCGGCGGGATACTCCGCGAGGTCGGTTCGGGCCCCCGCAGGGAGGGTCAGGCCAGCTTCACCGTCTCCGTCTTGACGTCCTTGCCGAGCGCCTCGAACACCTTGGCGACAATGCTCTTGGCGTCGAGCCGAGCGCGGGCGTACATCGCGTTCGGGGTGTCGTGGTCGAGGAACTCGTCGGGCAGCACCATCGCGCGCATCTTCAGGCCGCCGTCGAGCATTCCGTGATCGGAGAGCGTCTGCATCACGTGAGAGCCGAAGCCGCCGATCGAACCTTCCTCGATGGTGAGCAGTACTTCGTGATCGCGCGCCAGCTTTAGCACCAGGTCGAGATCCAGCGGCTTCATGAAGCGGGCGTCGGCAATCGTGGTGGACAGCCCGTGCGCGGCTAGTTCCTCGGCCGCCTTCTCGCATTCGGCGAGCCGGGTGCCAAACGACAACAGCGCGATCTTGCTGCCTTCGCGGATAATGCGGCCCTTGCCGATCTCAAGCGGGATGCCGACTTCGGGCATATCGACACCGCGGCCTTCGCCGCGTGGATAGCGCACCGCGCTCGGGCGGTCGTTGATCGCGACCTGGGTTGCCACCATGTGCACCAGTTCGGCCTCGTCGGAGGCTGCCATGATGACGAAATTCGGCAGGCAGCCGAGATAGGCATTGTCGAACGAGCCGGCATGGGTGGCTCCGTCGGCACCGACCAGGCCCGCGCGGTCGATGGCGAAGCGCACCGGCAGGCTCTGGATCGCCACGTCGTGGACGATCTGGTCGTAACCGCGCTGCAGAAAGGTCGAATAGATCGCACAGAACGGTTTGTAGCCTTCGGTAGCCAGACCGGCGGCGAACGTCACCGCGTGCTGTTCGGCGATGCCAACATCGAAAGTGCGGGTGGGGAAGGCCCTGGCGAAGATGTCGATCCCGGTTCCCGACGGCATTGCCGCGGTAATGCCCACGATCTTGTTATCCTTCCGCGCTTCCTTGACGAGGCTCTGCCCGAACACGTTCTGGTAGGCAGGTGCGTTCGGCTTGGCCTTGGACTGTGCGCCGGTGGCGACGTCGAATTTGACCACGGCGTGATACTTGTCCGCGGAAGCTTCCGCCGGGCCGTAGCCTTTACCCTTTTGCGTAACGACGTGAACCAGCACCGGTCCGGTCTGCATTTCGCGGACGTTGGTCAGGACCGGCAGCAGATGGTCGAGATTATGGCCGTCGATCGGGCCGACATAGTAGAAGCCGAGTTCCTCAAACAGCGTGCCGCCGCCGACCATGAAGCCGCGGGAATATTCCTCGGCGCGTTCGGCGCGGTCCGCTATCAGCTTTGGAAGGTGCTTGCCGAGCTGCTTGGCAGCTTCGCGCAGCGAGCGATAGGTCTTTCCCGAGTAGAGCCGCGACAGATAGGCCGACATCGCGCCGACCGGGGGAGCGATCGACATGTCGTTGTCGTTGAGAATGACGATCAGCCGGGAGTTCATCGCGCCGGCATTGTTCATGGCCTCATAAGCCATGCCCGCAGACATAGCGCCGTCACCGATCACGGCGATGACGTTGTTCTTGCCGCCGGACAGATCGCGCGCCACAGCCATGCCCAGCGCCGCGGAGATCGAGGTTGAGGAATGCGCGGCGCCGAACGGGTCGTAGTCGCTCTCGGTACGCTTGGTGAACCCGGACAGCCCGCCGCCGGTCCGCAGCGTGCGGATGCGGTCGCGGCGGCCGGTGAGTATCTTGTGGGGGTAGGCCTGATGGCCTACGTCCCAGATCAGGCGGTCCCGCGGCGTGTCGAACACATAGTGCAATGCGGTGGTCAGCTCGACGACGCCAAGCCCGGCACCGAAATGTCCGCCGGTGACCGAAACGGCCGCGATGGTCTCCTGGCGCAGCTCGTCGGCGACCTGCCGAATCTGGTCTACCTTGAGCCGGCGCAGATCGTCCGGAGTGCGGATGGTATCGAGAAGCGGCGTTTTGGTAAAATCGGTCAAAGCGATATTCCAATTTTGCATGTCGGCATAAAGGGTCCGACGCGAGATAGGTTGCGCGGTATTGGCGCAGCGAGAATCTGGGGGATGCCATCTAAGCAGACGGAAGTAAGCAGACGGAAGCATGGTTTGGACGCTTAGATGCGCGCCAGATCGATCAATGTGATACATATCACTCTTTGCGTCTTCACTCTCCCAAGTCGTTTTTCGTAGATATTTGAGGTGTTTGTACGCAGCAGATAGTGTGGCAAGTTTGCCTTCAACAACCCATAACTTTGCTCTCTTTACACCAAGGCGACGCCCAAAGCCAACTCACGGGAACTGGAGTGGATGGCAAGGGGAACCGGCCAAAGCTTGGTTGTTTCAACCGCGGTGGCTAGTCGATGGTTCCATTTTGCCCAAATCGGGGCCACCTGCAGGGTTGGGGATGCTCGTTTCGAGGGTTTTCCAGCCGCTTTCGCGAGCGGCGAGGTCGCCGGTGGCGATTGCCACCGCGGCTTCGGGACGAGCCATGCGTTCGCGTAACGGCACAGGGCCGCAAGCTATCATGAAAAAATCATAGGGATGCGGTCGTTCATTGGCCATTACGAACTGGAAATGGACCCGAAAGAACTGCCAGCGAAACCGGTTGTAATGCGCGGGCTCGATGATGTCGCGGAACCGAACGGACACAATCCTGGGGTTCCGCCTGCTGGCGCCGACGTCGATGCCATGGCCGGTGATTACGTCGAAGGGATAGAAATTCATCACATCCTTGCGGGCCTGGCAGTCGATCCAGTCGATCGAGGGCTCGACCGCCAGCCGCCGTAGGTGGTCGCGGAAGTCTTGCGCCGCCGCGTTGAAACCCACGATCGGCAGATTGCCGCCGATCGTCAGCAGGGCGATCCGCGGCCCGTACCGGCCGATATCGGGATCGAACTTGAGCGCACGCGTGAGGATTTCGACTGCCAGAAACGATCCCGAGCTATGGCCGACGATGACGATTTCCTCGGCGTCGTTGCTGGAAGCGATCTCCACGAGATTTTTTGCGAAACGGTCGATGCGCTGGTCCCATTCCGGCTGCAGGCGGTGGGCGAATTGCCAGGTCCAGATCATGTCGGCCATGAGATAAAGCAGGTAGCTGCGGCTTTCCGTGAATTTCAGCAGCGCGATGAGCGTTGCCATAAACACGGCGGCCGCAGCCGCAATGTTGGCCCAGCCGGTAACGCCCAACGCTTCAAGGCCCTTGCCGCAGGCAAAGGCGACCAGGAGCGATGCGAGTGCCTCGACCAGCAGCATGAAATGCGGGTAGGCAATGAAGAGGGCAAAGCGCCAGTGCGCCTTCCAGATGCGGGCCAATACGCCGTTGAAGATGATACGCCAGAAAATCTGCTCGGAGCGGAAAACCGTGCGCCAGATCGGCGCAGCAAGATCACGCTGGATCAGATCTTCCCAGCGCAGGAAGTCGTAGCGGGTGTGCGTTTGCCAGTCGCTTGCATGGGTGTCGATGATCCAATACGCGGTTTCGCCATCGGCCGCGCCTTGCGGACGGTTGATGGTGGCAGTGAGTTGATACAGCCGGCCGAACTTGCGCAATTCGGTTCTGAACATGCGGTAGTACTGCGCGAGGCCGCGCGGATCGTACCCCTGCACATATATGACGCGGCGGCGTTCAACGCGCACTTGAAGATGTCTCCGACTGGCTGCCGGACTATATCAGGCCGAGAAAGCCGCCAAGCGCTATTTCGGTCTCGGCAGCGTGCGTGATGGGCCGATTTGGAAAATGCGAGAACCAGCTTGCGGCCGAGGCGATCGCCAACTCGAACGACCGCCGGAGGAGCGATAGGCCGTCACTGAACGTCGAGCGGCGCCGTCCCTGTTGCCTGACCACCGGAGTCGGTCGTAATCTTGTCGACCCTGGCTTCCGCCTGTCGGAGCAGTTCCTCACATCGACGCTTCAAGGCCTCGCCGCGCTCGTAAATGGCAACCGACTCCTCCAGCGGCACCTTGCCTTCTTCGAGCCGCTTGACGATTGATTCGAGTTCCTCGATCGCGCGCTCGAAGCTCAGCTTCCTGACATCCACTTGGGTGTTTTCGGCCATATCGGTTTCCCGGATGCGTCCCTCATGACGCTCACTCAAAGATATCTATGCGGAGGCATTGTGGCGGGAATTCACACGCCCATCAATGCGGTGACATGCGCGGCCACCGACTCTTTCAGCCCTTCCAGATCATACCCGCCCTCGAGCACCGAGACCACCCGACCGCCGGCGCTGGAATCGGCGACGTCCATCAATTGGTGTGTGACCCAGCCGAAATCTTCCGCTTTCAGGTGGAGCGAGGCCAGGGGATCGCGGTAATGCGCGTCGAAGCCGGCGGAGATGATGATCAGTTCGGGGTTGAACTTCTTCAGCTGCGGCAGGATCACATTTTCAAACGCGGCCCGGAATTTCGGGCCGCCGTCCTCGGGGGCCAGCGGCGCATTGACGATGGTGTCGTGCTCGCCGCGCTCGCCGCTGGCGCCGGTGCCTGGAAACAGCGGCATCTGGTGCGTCGAGCAATACATCACGGTCCGGTCGGCCCAGAAAATATCCTGAGTACCATTGCCGTGGTGTACGTCGAAATCAACCACCGCGGTGCGGGCTATTCCGTATTTACGTTGGGCATGGCGCGCGGCAATCGCGGCATTGTCGAAAAAGCAGAAGCCCATCGGCTTGCCGATCTCGGCATGATGGCCGGGAGGGCGCACCGCGACGAACGCGTTGGCATGCGTGCCCGTCATCACCGCATCGGTAGCCGCAACCGCACCGCCCACGCCACGCATCACCGCCTCCCAAGTGCCCGGCGACATCGAGGTATCGCCGTCCAGATAGACGAGGCCGCTCGAGGGCGCGATGTGCCTCAGCTCGCTGACATAATGTTCGTTGTGGCACAACGTGACCAGATCCAGGTTGCCTTCCGGTGCCTCGTCGCGCACGAGCCGATTGAAACGGTCTTCCGCCAGCACTTGGTCGACCGCGCGCAGCCGGTCGGGCCGTTCCGGATGTCCCGGAGGCGTCAGGTGCTCCAGGCAGGCTGGATGAGTGAGAAGAAGGGTCATGCAATGCCTGGCGTTTTGAATGCTTGCTCGCGAGGATCAAATAATCTAGGCATTCGTCGGCCGATCTGAAAGAGCCGCTATTCAATTCATGCGGGATGCGATCCGCGGGCGGTCGGCGCGAGCGGGCTATTCGCCCCTGAAATATCCATGCCGCGCATCGATGTCCTACACGCTGACCAGCGGCGTGGAGCCTGGCCTTCAGCAAGTAAAGCCACCACCTGCGGCCGCCGGGACTATAGAGGCTCCGCGCAATGATTCCGCGAAGTCAGCAGACGGAGGGATGCATCACGCCGCTTTTCGTTCTCCCCCGTTTTTCGCAGGGAAGGTTAGGATGATAGCTTTGAGTGCGGTATCCCATGATCCGAACCGCACCGGGCGATGTGTCGCATCGTCAGTATGATCGAGTCTCTCACCGCAAGCGGGGCGAGAGACTCATCCCTTCTTGCGGGTAAAGAATGCCTTGAACGCCGCGATCGCTTCGTTTGAGCGCATCCGCTCGCCGAACAGATGACTTTCCTGATCGATTCGCCGGGTCAAATCTTCTGGAGGCAGCTTCAGAAGCTTGCGCGAGATTGCGACCGCTTCCGCAGGAAGCGCGCAAATCTCGCGAGCGACCTTGCGCGCCTCGGCTTCGGTGTGGCCGGGCGCAACCACGACGTTAACGAAGCCTGCGATGAGAGCGTCGTCGGCGGTCATGGTGCGTCCCATCACCAGGGTTGCAAATGCGCGCTGGTATCCCATGGTGCGCGGCATCAGCAGGCTGGAGGCGCCTTCCGGAACGAGGCCGAGATGGATGAACGGCGTCGAGAACGTGGCGGTCGTGCTGGCAAGCACATAGTCGCAATGGAACAGCATGGTGGTGCCGATGCCGATTGCGACGCCGTCGACCGCAGCGATGATGGGCTTGACGTTGTGCGCGAGCGAATAAAGGAATTTCACGGCATTGGAGTCGCGCGGCGTATCGGCGTTGGAGGTGCTGTCCTTCAGGAAGTCCTCGATGTCGTTGCCCGCGGTGAATACTCCCGATTCGCCGGTGATGATGATGCAACGAATATGCGGATCGTTCTGGGCGGTGTCGATCGCATCGCTCATCCGACGATACATGTCGTGGGTGATCGCATTCTTTTTTTCGGGCCTCCGTAGCCGGATCACCCGCATCGTGTTTTCGTCGGTGACTATCAGATGATCCGTCATGCTATGGTCCTTCGACCGGTTGGCCCGGCGCAGGCGAATCTACGGGTCACAGCCTACATCAACTGGTCTGCCGCCCAAACCGGCGATGCCGGTTTTCAAGGGTGACGCGATGACGCGCCGGAGCCCGCGATGCAGACTTGCGGGACGGTGGGTTCATTTCCCCGATATGCGTTCCTGCCCGAACGCTGGCCCCGAAAGAGCTGGCGGGTGAAGAATCAGGAACGACTGTTATGTGCCGACCTTGACAAATTATCGCGACAGCCGGCGGATTTGATTCTTTGCGAGGAGGAGGCAAGACGCTATTGATATCTGACGTTTGCAGGCCTCTGGATCGCTTCGGCGAATAAACGATCGGCAGCACGGGTTGTGCTGGCCGGAACTCGGAACCAGTTGGCATTTCTTTCCGTTCTGAGTATTTTCGGACCTGCGAACACGCTGCCAAGGCTGACTGCTTTTATCGACTTTTCGCAACCCGGAAGCATCATCGCCACATCGTCGGAACGCCCCGCAGTGCCTCGCGTCCGGCTTCACGAAGTTCGTCGATGCTTTGTGGCCCCTGCGCTGCGGCTTCCAGAAGCTTGGCCGCGACATGGGTTCGGATGCCGTTCTCGTATCTGCCAACCGTCCGGCAGATCTCATCCAGTACGGAGCGGAGTATTGCCGTCGTGTCGGAACCGGACATAGGCCACCTCAATTAAGCGATGATCGAGCGTAATCGTCCCTGAGCGTCACCCGCATTCACACGGGTTAACGGTGCCCGGACTTTTTCGTCGCCGTTATCATCGATCCGCGTCCGAAGGCAGATTCGTCTCCTCGGTTCTCCGCTGCAGGAGTAACCTAAGTAAGTGTAACCTAGGTAAGTGCGTCGGTCTCGCAGGCCGGAAATGATTGTGCCACCTGCAACGGAGACGTCGATGATTGTGGACTTCGCGGATGCCCGGGCGCTGAAGCTAGGCTTTTTACGATCGAGACATGGAAGCCCCGTCGTATCAAGGTTGCCGCGTGTGGCGCGCCGCTCAAGACGGAAGAACCTGATGAATTCAGCGTCGCGGCATCTGAGGCGGAAGGATAGCCGTGAAATCCCCTGACAGTGACCGCGACCTCGAGGTCGAAGCGACCGAAGCTTTGAAAGTTGCGCGGTCGATGCCAGTCGGATCGGCGAAGAGCGAAGCCTTGAAGAAGGCAGGGCTGCTGCGAAGGGCTGCCGATGCCCGCGGAATCATATTCGCAAGGCGAGGGCAGCCGCCGAAGTGAGTTCGCGCGGCACGCCGCCCTGCGGATCAACTTCGAGACTGCCCCGACGATCTGATGCAGCAGGGGGCTTCTGTAGCCAGCCAGACGCGGCGCATGGCAATGACCAACACAGCGCTCTGCCCGCCGGCGCGGGAAAGGCGCAGTGACTTGCTCTTTTTGAACCGCGACCTGTGAATCCGGCTATCCTTGGGTCACTGTGCGCCCCCCGTTTGATTCGGCCAATCTGTAAGCTAAGCTAGCAACATTACAGTTGATCCGAGAACGGTTTCTGCGGTTGAGGCTGGAAACTTGCGGGAGATGCGCGCCCGGATTGCCAATTTCAGAGATCAGAGGTTGGTCGAAAACGCCGGAAAAGCCCGAAAAAATGCGGAATAAATCAAATCGCCCACAAAGTCGGACGTGCAACCGCCTTGGGCTGCACTGTGGGTATCGACGACCACCCGTTCCAGGTCCTTGGGACCGATAGCGCCGGTCTTGTGCGCCACTGAAAGACTCTCCTGGATCAACGCGACGAGTTGTTCCTCGCCGAGCCGCTGCCGCCAGCGTGTCATCGACGATCGATCGAACGGCAGAC
>JAGXAJ010000102.1 GCA_018971625.1 Pseudomonadota bacterium | reverse complement strand
CAATCTCTGCGGACTCAGGGAAAGCCCGCCAAGCTCGCCCTCGTTGCTATTGCCCGAAAGCTCCTTGTCACCGCTAATGCGCTCGTCAAAAATAACACTCGCTACATGCCTCAATCCCTTGACAGCTAAGACAGTCGCCGGGCTCGCGCTCCGCGCGCCCCGGAATGACAGAAATTTATCCCTTCGCACTCGGATGCAGCACCGGCCGGTAACCTGCACTGAAAGCCATCACGGTCGATGGCGGCGTCAGTAGCATCGCATGCTTTGGCTGCTCTGATCGCTTACGATAACCCGCTGGCGACCATTCAAGCGCCTTTCCATCGGCGATGAGGAAGGCGACGCCGCCGCTCGCAATCATCGTACCCACGGGCAATTTCTCAAGCCGCATCGGCAGCGTATGCAATCGCTTGCGGCGACCCTCCAGCCGCTCGTGATGCAACGCCGCATCCATCTCTTTCGCCGAGAGGTTCGCAACGCCGTTGCTCTGCTCCCACGCCGCGCGAAACCGGTTGGCATCATCGCGGCGGCAGTAGAAGCACGGGCGATGACCGGCCGAAAACGCGGTGGCCTCGTCAAGGAAGAACAACTCGGTCCAGCTGCGGCCGCCCATCACCTTGCGCCGCCGCCCCCTGAATTCGCAGACGCACGTCAGCCACGCCGGGCTCGACCAGCGCTTGCTCAGCAGCGTCCTGGTCGCGGGGTCATGGATGATGCCGCGATTGCCGGTGAACATGCCGCGATGCGGATCGGCGACGACCTCTCCAAATGGCGTGACCCGATTTTGCAGCGGCATTTGAAGGCCCGATCGCCTATTCACAACCGTCATTGCGAGGAGCGTCAGCGACGAAGCAATCCCCTGGATTGCTTTGCTTGCGCCCGCAATGACGAGACATTACGCCGTCGCGCTAGCGAACCGGATGGAATTGCTGAGCGCTCGGCATTCCATTCATTACCGCTCCTAGTCCAAGAGCATCCAATCACGAGAACATTTTCCGGATCGTACGAGCCAACAGAAACAGGCAGCCGAGATAGCACAAGACGCTCCACCGCAAATATCGTAGTCGTCGGCGAATCTTGGCGACTTGGGCTTGGATTTCAGGAGGTTGCGCGGCGATCTGGGCCTCAAGCACGTTCGGTCCAGGGAAATTCACTCCGCGGTACTGGAGCTGAGTGAAGAATGCCACCAGGCCAATCGAATAGTTTCCAATCCGATGGTAGATTTGCCAACTCTGTAATTGCAGAAGCACTCCCCCAATGCTGATACAGACCAGGGGTGTTAGGAGGACAGCGATGAGAACGATGTCCCCTATCGACATGATCTCACGCCTTGCCTTGAAGGTTTGCCAGCATCTCCTTCACCGCATTCATCGCGGCGGCGAGTTTTTCGGGGTCGCGCGAGCGGACCACGAGATTGGTGTTCGGCTTCTTGTCCTCGTCCAGAAACGGATAGCTGCCGATGATCGTATCGGGATGGGCGTTGGCGATGGCGCGCAAGGGGCCGCCGATGTCGCCTTCACGGGCGTTGGCGAGCACCGCTAGAGACAACATGCGCGCGCCGGATTTCAGTTTCGGAGCCACGATGTCCATCATCGCCTGCATGATCGAGGGAACGCCGGCCATCACGATGACATTGCCGATCTTGAAGCCGGGCGCCAGGATCGTGGCGCTCTGGATCAGTTCGGCGCCGTCGGGAATCCTCGCCATGCGCAGCCGCGCCTCGTTCAATTCGCCGGGGTTCTGGAACCGCTCCTTGAAGCGCGCCACCACGTCAGGATGATGATCGATGCCGATGCCGAATGCCTTCGCGACGCTGTCAGCGGTGATGTCGTCATGGGTCGGGCCGATTCCGCCGGTGGTGAACACATAGGTGTAGCGCTTCCGCAGTGCGTCGATCGCTGCGATGATGTCGGCCTCCTCGTCGGCGACAATGCGGACCTCCTTGAGGTCGATACCGATATTGGTGAGGTATTCCGCGATAAAGCCGATGTTCTTGTCCTTGGTGCGCCCGGACAGGATTTCGTCGCCGATCACCAGAATACCCGCCGTAACAATATCGCTCATAGCCTCTCCTCGCCGTCTCGCGCCGGCTTAGCCAAACTAGCCGAAAAACTCCTCGCCGCACCCCGCCCAAAAAGTCGGTTGCCGTTACCGGCAAACTGCCGGTTTTGCCGTCGAATGAGCAATTGGCGGCCCTGCTTTCAGGCAAATCAGGGAGCATCCATAGCAAATGCCGCTCGCGGATGCATATCGCGCTGGCCCGGGCCTTGCTACCGTCCCATTCGCTCATGCAGTGTAGTGCGTAGAGTCGAAAAGCGGTCGGGGGCATGGCAATCACGTTCGATGAAATGAACGGCTCCGGAGGCGACCTCCGTCCGGCTTACCGGGAACTCTCCCGCTGGCTGAAGGAGACGCCGCCGGATGCGCTGGAATATCGCCGCCAGGAGGCCGAACTGCTGTTTCGCCGGATCGGCATCACCTTCGCGGTCTATGGCGACGCCGAAGCCCAGGAACGTCTGATCCCGTTTGACGTAATCCCGCGGATCATGTCGGCGAAGGAATGGAGCATCCTGGAAAAAGGCCTGAAGCAGCGGGTCCGTGCGCTGAACATGTTCCTGCGCGACATCTATCATGGCCGTGACATCCTGCGCGCCAGCATCATTCCGGACGATTTGATCTTCCAGAACCCGGTGTTTCGCCCCGAGATGAACGGCCATGATGTGCCGCATGATGTCTATGTCCACATCGCCGGCATCGACATCGTCCGCGTCAATCCGGAGGATTTTTACGTGCTGGAGGATAATGCGCGCACGCCCTCCGGCGTCTCCTACATGCTGGAAAACCGCGAAATCATGATGCGGCTGTTTCCGGACCTGTTTGCGCGCCACCGCGTCGCACCGGTGGAAAGATATCCGGACGAATTGCTGTCGGCGCTGCGATCGGTAGCTCCGCTTGGCGCCAGCGCGGAACCGACCGTCGCGCTGATGACACCCGGCGTCTACAATTCCGCCTATTACGAACATTCGTTTCTCGCCGACAAACTCGGCATCGAACTGGTCGAAGGGCGCGACCTCATCGTCAGGAACGACGAAGTGTTTATGCGTACGACCGAAGGCCTGAAGCGCGTCGACGTCGTCTACCGCCGGGTCGACGACGACTTCCTAGATCCCCTGACCTTCCGCCCGGATTCCGCCCTCGGCGTGCCCGGCCTGATGTCAGCCTATGCGGCCGGCAACATCACGCTCGCCAACGCGGTCGGCACCGGCATCGCCGACGACAAGGCGGTTTATTCCTACATGCCGGATATCGTGAAATTCTATCTCGGCGACGAACCAATCCTGAAGAACGTGCCGACCTTTCGCTGCCGCGAACCCAAAGACCTGTCCTACGTGCTGGACAATCTCAGCGACCTCGTGGTGAAGGAAGTACACGGCTCCGGCGGCTATGGCATGCTGATCGGGCCTGCCGCCACCAAGGCGACGATCGAGGCGTTCCGCGACAAGCTCAAGCGCGAGCCGGAAGGCTTTATCGCCCAGCCGACGCTGGCGCTATCGACCTGCCCGACCTGCACCTCCTCCGGTCTCGCCCCCCGCCATGTCGATCTGCGGCCGTTCGTGCTGACAGGCCGGGACCAGGCCACGGTCGTACCGGGCGGACTGACCCGGGTGGCGCTGCAGGAAGGCTCGCTGGTGGTGAATTCGAGCCAGGGCGGCGGCACCAAGGACACCTGGATTCTGGACGAGTGAAATGATCGATTTGACCGTGCGTGCAAGTCGTGGAGCGCTCTGCCTGCTCCCCTCCCCCTTGCGAGGTCCGAGGCGAGCGAAGCTCGCTCTCGAGGTCGGGGGTGGGGGTCCACAAGCACGGTGCTCGCGGCTTACCCCCCTCCCTAACCCTCCCCCGCAAGGGGGGAGAGAAAAAAACTGATAACTCCGCATGCTGTCGCGCACCGCCGAGAACCTGTACTGGCTGGCCCGTTATGTCGAACGCGCGGAATATCTCGCGCGCACCATTGACGCGACCCTGCGCGTTACTGCGCTGCCGGCCGCCTATATCGGCAAGACCAACGAGTGGGATTCGGCGCTGCTCACCGCCGGCGTCAGCGCGAGCTTCTACCAGGTTTACCGGGAAGCCAACGAGCAGAATGTCGTCGAATACCTGTCGTTCGCGCCGGACAATCCGTCCTCGATCCGCAACTGCATCGAAAACGCGCGGCTCAATTCCCGTTCCGTGCGCACCGCGCTGACCTCGGAGATGTGGGACACCATCAACTCGGCCTGGATCGAGCTGCAGGAAGTCTGGGGCAAGGGCGCCAGCACCCGCGAGGAACTGGCAAAATTTCTACGGTTCGTGCAGGAAACCTCGCTCAGGTTCGACGGCTCGGCCTACCGGACCATGCTCCGCAACGATGCCTACTGGTTCTCGCGGCTCGGCCTGCATCTCGAACGCGCCGACAACACCGCGCGCATTCTCGACGTCAAGTATCACGTGCTACTGCCCGAGGAAGAACATGTCGGCGGACCGCTGGACTATTACCAGTGGACCTCGATCCTGCGCTCGGTCTCGGCGCTGACCGCCTACCACTGGGTCTATCGCGAGACCCTGAAACCCTGGTTGATCGCCGACCTGTTGATCCTCAACGACTCGCTGCCGCGCTCGCTGGCGAGCTGCTACAGCAATCTGGTGCGCAATCTCGACCAGATCGGCGTCGCTTATGGCCGTCAGGGCGCCTCGCAGCGCCACGCCCGCGGCGTCCGCAATCGCCTCGCCCACAGCCATATGGACAATATTTTCCAGCACGGCGTGCATGAATTCATCCAGGAATTCATCGCCGATAACTCACGGCTTGGTGAAATCATCACCAGGCAGTATCTGATCTAATGGAAAATGAGGAAATCAACACCGTCATGGCCGAGCCTATCCGGCACAAGGCGGGGCATGACGATCTTTTCGCTGTAATGTGATCCGAACACCAGCTCTCGGTACCTCATGCGCCTGCGCATCGCCCATTCCACCCGTTATCGCTACGAGCCGCCGGCTACCGGCCTGATCCAGATCCTGCGCATGACGCCTGGCGACCATGACGGGCAGTACGTCGCGGAATGGCAGATCGATGTTTCCGCCGACTCCCGGCTCGATGTGCATCAGGACGCCTTCGGCAATGTTACGCACGTGCTGACCCTCGGGCCGATCGCGGATCTCACCATCCATGTCGAGGGCCTGATTGAAACCCACGATACCGGCGGCATGCTGCGTGGCACCGACGAGCGATTTCCGCCGGGCCTGTTCCTGCGCTCGACGCCGTTGACCAGGGTCAATCCGGCAATGGCGGCTTTCGTCCGCGAGCTTCGTGCCGAGGCCGACGACGACCTGCTCGGCTTTCTCCATGCATTGATGGTGCAAATCAACGAGCACATGACGTTCGATGAGGATCCGACCAACAGTGGCACCTCGGCGATCGAGGCCTTCGGCCTCAAGCGTGGCGTGTGCCAGGATTACGCACATATCTTCATCGCCTGTGCGCGCAACGGCGGCATTCCCGCACGTTTTGTCTCCGGCCATTTCCTGCGTTCCGATGGTGTCATCAACCAGCAGGCCGGCCACGCCTGGGCCGAAGCATATGTGCCTGACCTCGGCTGGGTCGGCTTCGATCCCGCCAACGGCATCTGCATCACGGACGCCCACGCCCGGGTCGCCATTGGGCTCGATTATCTCGGCGCCGCCCCGGTGCGCGGCACCCGCTACGGCGGCGGCATGGAAACGCTATCGGTTGCCGTCAAGGTCGAGCAGGTCGCACGGTCCGGACAATCGCAGTTTCAATCGCGATGACGATTGCCCGACCGCAACCTCATGTCGGCCGCGCGCCTTGTCCCGTGGCGCGGGAAGTGGGGTTGGAGGCATCGCCCAAATTGGCTAGTAATTCGCCCTTTATGCCGTGCGCGGGGATGCGGGAATGACCTATTGCTGCGGAATATTGGTGCGGGACGGCCTGGTGATGGTCGCCGACACCCGAACCAATGCCGGCCTCGACAATATCTCGACTTTCCGCAAGCTGCACATTTTCAGCAAGCCGGGCGAGCGCATCATGGCGATCGCCAGCGCCGGCAACCTCGCGATCAGCCAATCGGTGCTATCGACCCTGACCGAGGGGCTTGAAGATCCCCACACCGGCGAACTCGAAACCCTGATCAACGCGCCGACCATGTTCCAGGCCGCACAGCGCATCGGCCAAGCCATCCGCAGCGTGCGTGCGACCGAGGGCGACGCACTGAAATCGGAAGACGTCAGCTTCGACGTGTCGTTCCTGTTCGGCGGCCAGATCAGGGGCGCGCGGATGCGACTGTTCATGATCTACACGGCCGGCAATTTCATCGAATGCACCACCGATACACCCTACTTGCAGATCGGCGAGCACAAATATGGCAAGCCGGTGCTCGATCGCGCGATGCATTACGACGTCGAATTGTATGAAGCGCTCAAGACCGGCCTGATCTCGATGGATTCGACGATGCGCTCCAATCTCGGCGTCGGCCTGCCGATCGACGTGCTGGTGGTGCGGGCCGACGCCTGCGAGGCCGACCTCAATCACCGCATCGAGGCCGGCGAACCGTATTTCCACGATCTGCGCTCGCGCTGGTCGGCGGCGCTTCGTGCGGCGCATCAGAACATTCCAAGGCCACCGTACAAGAACGAAATACAACCAAAAAACTGAAGGCGGGAGCAAATGGCAGAAGCACGCGGCAAGATCGCGCTCGTGACGGGCGCGGGCACCGGAGTCGGTCGCGCCGCGTCCCTGGCGCTGATGAACGCAGGCTACACGGTGGTGCTCGCCGGGCGTCGCTTGGAAATGCTGGAAGAAACCAGCAAGCTCGGCGGCAATGTCGGCAACAGCCTGTGCGTTTCCGCCGACATGACCAGCCCGGTCTCGATCGCGGCGCTGTTCGCCAAGGTGAGCGAGAATTACGGGCGGCTCGACGTGCTGTTCAACAATGCCGGCATGGGCGCGCCGCCGGTGAATTTCGAGGATCTCAGCCTCGAGCATTGGCAGGCGGTGGTCAACACCAACCTCACCGGGCCGTTTCTGTGCACCCAGCACGCCTTCCGAATCATGAAGAACCAGACACCGCGCGGCGGCCGCATCATCAACAACGGCTCGATCTCGGCGCATGCGCCGCGGCCTTTTTCGGCAGCTTACACTTCGACCAAGCACGCCATTACCGGCCTGACCAAGGCAACCAACCTCGACGGCCGCGCCTATGACATCTCGGTTGGGCAGATCGATATCGGCAACGCCGCGACCCCCATGACCGACCGCATGGTCGCTGGCGTGCTGCAGCCGGATGGCCGCAAGATTCCCGAGCCGCGCATGGATGCGAAAGCGGTCGGCGATGCGGTCGTCTATATGGCAAGCCTGCCACTCGACGCCAACGTGCTGTTCATGACCGTGATGGCCACCAAGATGCCGTTCGTGGGACGCGGGTAAACCCAACCTCAGACCCTCATGGTGAGGAGGCGCCTCTTGGCGCCGTCTCGAACCATGACAATGTGTGGCTATCCTTCGAGACGCATCGCTACGCGATGCTCCTCAGGATGAGGTCATGATTTGAGGTGCTCTTCGCCCCTACTCCAGCTTCTCGACATCGCGCAGCGTCGGAAACAGCTTCATCCACAACAGCGCGATCGCGATCGTCGCGACGCCGCCGAACACGGCCGCCGGCACCGTGCCCAGCAGCGCCGCGGTGACGCCGCTTTCGAACTGGCCGAGGTTGTTGGAAGCGTTGATGAACAGGAAGTTCACCGCGCCGACCCGGCCGCGCATCGCGTCGGGCGTGGCGAGTTGCACCAACGATAAACGGATCACCACGCTCACGGTGTCGGCTGCGCCAAGAACCGCGAGCGACAGCAGCGACAGCCACATCCAATGCGACACCGAGAAAATCACTGTGCCGAGGCCGAAGACAATGACCGCCTGAAACATCTTCATTCCAACGCGGCGCTCAATCGGCTGGCGCGCCAGCACCACGGTCATCAGCAAGGCGCCGACCGCCGGCGCCGCGCGCAACACCCCGAGGCCCCATGGGCCGGTTTGCAGGATATCGCGCGCATAGATCGGCAACAGGGCCACCACGCCGCCGAACAACACCGCGAACAGATCGAGCGACAGCGTGCCCAGGATCGCCGGATTGCCACGAATGAACCTGATCCCGGCGAACAGATCGCTCGGTGTCGCGGCTCCCTTTGGCGCGGGTGGCAGCACCAGCCGAACCGCGCCGGCGCAGATCGCCGCCGTAAACCAGAACGCCACCATGATCCCGTACGGCAGAGCGGGCGCAACCGCATAGGCGAAGCCGCCGAGCGCCGGCCCCATGATGGTCGCCAGTTGCGCCGAACCGCTCGCCACGGCGGTGGCGCGCTGCACCGCTCCCTGCGGTACGACCAGCGGCAGCAGCGCGGCAGTCGCCGGGTTTTCGAATGCCGCGGTGGTCCCGAGAACAAGGACGGCGATGAAGATGTCGACCACGGTGAGCCAGCCGGCATAGGCACCCCATGCCAGCAGCAGCGACGTCGCCGCCTCGGCAAACTGGCAGGCCTGCAGGATTCGCTTGCGCTCGTACCGATCCGCGGCGTGGCCCGCCACGAATACCAGCACGGCACCGGGGACAAAGCCGGCCAGTCCCAGCATGCCGAGCGCGAAGGCGCTGCCGGTGAGATCATAGACTTGCCAGCCGAAGGCCACGATACCGATCAGACTGGAGAATCGCGAGAGGCTTCGGGACAAAAGAAACAGCAGGAATGATCGTTGCGTAAGCAGATCGCCGGCGCCGACAGTGATCGCGGAGGACATTTTTTTGCCGGTTTCCTTGCTGTTGCCGATGGACGCGCGCGCCAGCAAATGGCCCGCTCACTTCTGTTGGCAATGTTCACGCCGTGACTGACGCACGGCGTGATGTCAATGGCCGGTTGTCGCCCGCATACCGCATTGCGCATTTGCGCATGGCGCGGCCGTGCATCGCTTAAGGTCGCTCGGGAGGACGAATGCCGCAACCGGCGCTGGCGTGGTCGAGCACTCGTGATCGCGCGCTGACGACGTGGCTGATGTGGGTGATCGTGAAGCGATGCAGTTAACTATCTCGTCATTCCGGGGCAGCCCGCAGGGCTGAGCCCGGAATGACGAAAACTACTTAGGCGCTCAATTCAACCGTCCTGAATTTGGCCGGCAGAATCACTTCCAGCAACTCAACGTCGTCGGAATAGTCCATGATCAAATGCCGGATCCTGGGCGGCTGGGTCCACGCGCTGCCCTGCTGCATCAGGGTTTCGCCCTGCCCTTCCATATAGGTTTTCACCCAGCCTTTCAGGACATAGACCATCTGGAATTCGACGTCGTGGTAATGCAGCTTTGACACCTCATCCGGATTGCAGGGCCCGATCAGCCGGATCACATGCGCCTGCGCAAGGCCGCTGCTCGCATCGGCAAACCCGAGATCACGGTAATGCGCGTAGGCACGCAGGCCGTCGGCCTTGAAATCCTCGTCGCGATAGTGGCTGATGGCAATGCGCTGCTTCGGTCGCGGAGGTCTGACCGGCACCGGCGCGCGACCCTTGCTGGCAAGCTTTTTCCGTGCGGATGATTTGACGGCAGCCTTCGCGTTTGTCTTGGCCGCTTTAGTCTTGACAGCTTTAGTCTTGGCCAATTTGCGCGCCGGAATTTTTTTCGGCGAAGCGGCGCGACTTGAAGAGGCGCGACTTGCCGCGCGCGACGCGGATTTCCTGGTCGGCTTCTTCCTAGCCACGCACGCTCTCCCTTTCCGTGATTCAGAAAGGGATAGCACAATTCGCGCTTCGCCAGTTTGCAAAACGCCGCGCACGTCGACAACAAGACGTCAGGACTCGAGCCGACCTGCCTTAAGCGCTCAGTGCAGCCGGAACATGCCATCGACCGCGCGCAGTTCAGCGGGCTTGATCAGTTTGGAATGCGCGACCGTCACCGAGAACAGCGGCCCTTCCAGCTTCTCCTGCCAGAAGGCGAGGAAATCCTTCAGTGCCGGGAATTTCGGAAACAGATCGTAGTTCTGCCAGACATAGGTTTGTAGCAGCGAGGGATGATCGGGCATCCGGTAGAGAATTTGCGCTGTCGTCAGCCCGTAACCCAGCACCTGTTTCCGGAAGTCTTCGGAAACAACCCCAACTCGCGAGACCATGCCAACCTCCATTGCTGGGGCGCATTTTCAAGGGGTGGCTTCGGCGACTTTGCCATCCGGAAGCCGCCCGGTGGAGATGCGCTCACATGAGAGAAATGTGACGCACGGGAACAACCCATCACAAGCTTAAATGTTTAATGAACCATTGAAAATTTCTCGCGCTGGCAGCACCTTACCGCACGTGCTAATATCGATTTCCGGCAGGTTCCCGATTGCGTTAACGATAGAGGACGGATTTTGGCAGACGCCAAATTTGAGTGCCAAAATTTCTGCTAGAGACCCTTGTCCCCCCTTCGAGTCTGGACTATCTCCACTTCGCTCGGACTGGCACTCGCCAACCGAGACTGCTAGCATTTCAAAACTCAACAACATCTTCAAAAGCTTAGGAGGACTGCATGAAATTCCGTCCGCTTCACGACCGCGTTGTAGTCAAACGTATCGACGCCGAAGAGAAGACCGCTGGCGGCATCATCATTCCGGACAGTGCCAAGGAAAAACCCTCGCAGGGCGAAATCACCGCCGTTGGCCCGGGCGGCCGCGACGAAGCTGGCAAGCTGATCCCGATTGACCTCCAGGTCGGTGACCGCGTGCTGTTCGGCAAGTGGTCGGGCACCGAAGTCAAGATCGACGGCCAGGAGCTGCTGATCATGAAGGAAAGCGACATCATGGGCGTCATCACCGACGTTTCCACGAAGAAGAAGGCCGCCTAGGCGCTTCAGCCCGTTTCCTCATCCTGAGGAGCCGGCGCAGCCGGCGTCTCGAAGGATGAGCCACACGCTCAATCATCTCATCCTTCGAGACGCCCGCACGGGCGGGCTCCTCAGGATGAGGACCCAGTTTCAAACGGAGATCCATCAATGTCAGCTAAAGAAGTCAAATTCGGCGTCGATGCCCGCGATCGCATGCTGCGCGGCGTCGACATTCTCGCCAACGCCGTCAAGGTGACGCTCGGTCCCAAGGGCCGCAATGTCGTGCTCGACAAGTCGTTCGGCGCTCCACGCATCACCAAGGACGGCGTCACCGTCGCCAAGGAGATCGAGCTCGACGACAAGTTCGAGAATATGGGCGCCCAGATGGTGCGCGAAGTCGCCTCCAAGTCGGCCGATGCGGCCGGTGACGGCACCACCACCGCGACCGTTCTCGCGGCTGCGATCGTCCGTGAAGGCGCCAAGTCGGTTGCCGCCGGCATGAACCCGATGGACCTCAAGCGCGGTATCGACATGGCGGTGGAAGCCGTCGTGGCCGACCTCGTCAAGAACTCCAAGAAGGTCACCTCGAACGAGGAAATCGCCCAGGTCGGCACCATCTCCGCCAACGGCGACGCCGAAATCGGCAAGTTCCTCTCCGATGCGATGAAGAAGGTCGGCAACGAGGGCGTCATCACGGTTGAGGAAGCCAAATCGCTCGAGACCGAACTCGACGTCGTCGAGGGCATGCAGTTCGACCGCGGCTACATCTCGCCCTACTTCGTCACCAACGCCGACAAGATGCGCGTTGAAATGGACGACGCCTACATCCTGATCAACGAGAAGAAGCTCTCCTCGCTGAACGAACTGCTGCCGCTGCTCGAGGCCGTGGTGCAGACCGGCAAGCCGCTGGTGATCGTCGCCGAGGACGTCGAAGGCGAAGCGCTCGCCACCCTCGTCGTCAACCGCCTGCGCGGCGGCCTGAAGGTCGCGGCCGTCAAGGCTCCCGGCTTCGGCGACCGGCGCAAGGCCATGCTGCAGGACATCGCGGTCCTGACCGGCGGCCAGGCGATCTCGGAAGATCTCGGCATCAAGCTCGAGAACGTCACGCTGCAGATGCTCGGCCGCGCCAAGAAGGTGATGATCGACAAGGAGAACACCACCATCGTCAACGGTGCCGGCAAGAAGGCCGACATCGAGGCGCGCGTGACGCAGATCAAGGCGCAGATCGAGGAAACCACCTCGGACTACGACCGCGAGAAGCTGCAGGAACGTCTGGCCAAGCTCGCGGGCGGCGTCGCGGTGATCCGCGTCGGCGGCGCGACCGAGGTCGAGGTGAAGGAGCGCAAGGATCGCGTGGATGACGCGATGCATGCGACCCGCGCCGCGGTGGA
>JAGXAJ010000001.1 GCA_018971625.1 Pseudomonadota bacterium | reverse complement strand
CGCCGAACCCGCGCCTCAAGGTCAACATAGCTGAACAACTCGCCTGTTCGATCGTCGTCGCCGCGCACGCACCACCTCCGAATCTCGTCGGAGCAAATGAATCACGGTCGCCGCTCGGCGGCGAGCGCCTTTTTCAACAGCCTGCTAGGCCCGTGCGGTCGCTCGTCCCTGGACAAGGGGCCTTGAATCGGCGGTATTTCCGAAGCTCATCACCTGCCCGGATTTAGTCCGGATCTCGAACCACGCCGGCCCGGCGCCTGCGCTGCCATGCGCGATGATGCGCGAGAAACTGCGCCGTCACCGACCGCGTTTGATCAATGAGGCTTTCTGAGTAGCGAGCCAACAAATGACCTTTCCAACCGACTCTTGCTGAGATAAAATGGATTTAAGTCAACGTTTAGTGGCGTTCGTTCGAGAGCAGCGTGTGATTACCTATAAGCAGTACTACATTGATCGATTTGAGCGCGGGCCAAACCGTTGGATAGCTCGCATTACGAGGGTGGACGGCCGCAATGTGCGCGTTATCGCGCCAGCCTCGGAACATCAATTCCTAGAGACGAAACCAACCTCTTCCCCAGAAGAAGCCGAGAGCTTGGCAAAGCAAGGCATCGATTTTGGTGGCATGGTGTAGGCGCCATTAGCGATTGATCGACCGAGAAAGATCACCCCGGTTGATCCTGATGAGGAAGGCAAACACGCCTGCAATTGTGGGGCCGCTGGAATCACCGACCGCCCTTGCCGTGATTCGCCAGGTCTGCTGGCATGTCTCATGGCGACGTCTGTGTCGGCCTGATCAGCATGCGCGCTGACGTGTCGATCGGTGTCGACGAAAGTGAAGAGCCGGCGGCTAGCCTATAGCTATTACGGACGTCAAATATGAATTTCGAGGCGAGAATGACTTTCCAGGAACCAGCGGGAGGTGCGAAGCACAGACCTGCCACTCCAATGTCGGAATTTGGATGCGCCCATGCCGCTGGCCACAAACGGGTTCGATGCTTCCTTCTTCAGGGACCTCTTTTCGATTCTGGAGGGTGGTGCGGTCGTGAGCCGGCCGGCCACTTCTGTTCACGTTGAGCCGTACTTCGGTCACTCTCCCCTGCAAACAACACACATGAAATCGATCTGTTTGTTGCTGATTCTTGCGCCACTGCTTTTCGGATGTGCCAGTAGCGGTTCAAACGTGTTTGCCGATGCGCCAACTTGGTTGGGTGGAGAGCCAGCCGATGTACCGCCCCGGCCTGGGACGCCCGCCTATGAAGCCTGGCAAGCGCAGCGAGCCAAGGATGCCATCCGACCGAGAAGCAAAGATGAAGCATCAACGCCCGCTACGGTGAACTGAGATACAGTTCGGGAACGGACCGCTGCGCCCAACGATGTTTATGGAAAGACACTTCCGACAGACGAGCGATGACTTGACGCCCTGGATTTCAAAGATCCATTTCGGTCCGGATTGCTAAGTTCACATGCGCCGACTAGTGTGGGATGGACCGCTCCCACAAGCGTCTTACCTAAGCGAGCTTTATAGTGCGAAATTTGACGTTATCCATCGTCATTCCTGCGCTGAACCAAGCGAGCCAAATCAGCGAAGTCGTCGGGGGCATATTACCATTAGCACGAATGTATCTTGGAGATTTTGAAATCATCCTCGTGGACGACGCTAGTACCGATGACACAGGCGCCATAATGGATCGTTTTGCACTTCGAGATCCAAAGGTGCGGGTAATCCACAATTCCCATGTGATGGGCGAAGCCTTTGCGTTTAAAGCCGGGCTGGGAATGGCGAGCTTCGATGCAATCACCTTAATTCCCGGTGACGGAACTTTTCGAAACGAAAGTATTGGACGAATGTTTAGGGCCGCCGGCGTGTCAGATCTCGTGGTTACGTATCGTGACAATCGATCGGATGTTGGCTTTCATCTCGCAGTCCTATCGCATCTGGCTCGATTTGCTCTGAATGCAATTTTTGGTTTTTCGCTCGCCGATTATCATAGTCTGATCATTTACCCCGTGGCACCGCTGCGCGATCTACCTTTTAAAAACCCTCGCCGCGACCACCAAATTTACGCGCTAATTTCGTTGCTCCGGCTAGGATTGACATACGTGCAGGTTCCCGTCTCGCTGGACACAGCAGCAAAAGGGACTTCACGAAAACCGCGGCCTCGCAACCATCTCGACCTGATCAAAAATGTGCTCTCTTTATTGTTTACTGAGTGACCGCGGATGAAATAGCCAACCAGTCACGTTAGATGTTGAAGTCGAATTCGCTTGTGCTTCGATTTCGACATGATCGAGGTCACCCCCCAAGCACCTGATCAGCGATCGCGACTATGATAGCCATGCGCTCGACGAAGCCCTACTTCACAGGGCACGAGATGATCGCCCCGCCTCGTTCAAATCGGGTGCGCTCGCACACCAAACTGCGACGATTGCCAAGTGCTGGCTGGTCGAACGCTTCTTTGCCTAGATAAAGTGGTGCTGCCCTATTTCGTTCAACTCGCCTGCCCGCGCAAAACGTCAGCTGACCTATTAGCGAGTTGCTTTCCGTCGATGAAGTCCGAGGGAGCATGTCGTTTTCGTTCAGCTGCATCGTGATTGCGAGCGACTCGTCCAACGACGGACAGCGGTCAATCGGAGATTGGGAAATTTCTGTCCGGGACTGTGGCAGCTATCAGACGTAGGCTTGGCGACATGTTCAACATTAGGATGTATATAAGATCAAAATCAATCAAAGGTAGACATTCCGATTTGGGGGGGATTTCAAGTTTCCTTCGTGTTCTCAACGACTTAAATTTCTGGATTTTCAGGCCTCACGCTGGCTGATGGAAAAGGAAGTGGCCAAGCAGGTGGGGAACGATCATCCCACCACCATCCCCACCGGCGTATTCAAGACTTCCGATGGCTATATCAATATCGCCACCGCTGGCGGCAGGATCTGGGAGCGTTGCGCGCACGACCTCGGCGCGCCCGACCTTCCTAAGCGCTCCGAATACGCCACCGCGCCCGATCGCTCGAAGAACCGCAAGGCGCTCAATGCCGAGATCAATAAGCTTACCGAGAAGAAATCGACGGACACCTGGGTCAAGGAGATGAACGAGGCCGGCGTACCCTGCGGTCCTATCTATTCGATCGATCAAACGTTCGATGACGCGCAGGTCAAGCATCTCGGCATCGCGCAAGACGTCCCCAACGCCGAGAACCGACATATCCGGCTGGTCGGTCAGCCGATGAAGCTATCACGCACCCCAAGCAAGATGGCGGCCCCGCCGCCGGAATTCGATGAGCAGACCGACGAAGTGCTGGCCGAATTCGGTTTTTCCGTAGGCGAAATCGAGGAGTTGCGGAAAGCCAAGGTGGTTTAGCCACCTTTCGGCTCACCACTGGTCCTAGCCCGGTTGCCTTCGATTTCTGGCTGGCAGAAAACAACGTCGGTGCCTGGGCAGGTTTTTGGTCATCGAACGACAATCGAGTTCGTTAGAGATACGCGTCAACTAATCTGCGGCAGCAGCCTGTCAGCGGCCGGCAGCCCGATCCCGAAATACACCGCATAGTGCATTGCGGTCGGCCTTCAACACGCCGCGTTCGGTGATCAGGCCGGTCACCAGTCGTGACGGTGTCACGTCAAACCCATAATTGGCCACCGGTGAGTCCTCCGGTACCACCCGCACGGTCTCGATCCGCCCATCAGCCGTGCGGCCGGACATGGTTGCGACCTCGCCCGGGGCCCGCTGTTCGATCGGAATCTGAGTCAAGCCATCATCAATACTAAAGTCGATAGTTGGCGACGGCAGCGCAACATAGAACGGCACGTGATTGTCATGCGCCGCGAGCGCCTTCAGATAGGTACCGATCTTGTTGCAGACGTCACCGTTAGCAGTCACCCGGTCGGTTCCGACGATAACAAGATCGACCATTCCATGCTGCATCAGATGGCCGCCGGTATTGTCCGGGATCACCGTATGCGAGACGCCATGATGGCCAAGTTCCCAAGCGGTCAGCGAAGCTCCCTGATTGCGTGGCCGAGTCTCGTCGACCCAGACATGGACGGCGAGGCCTCGATCGTGAGCACAGTAGATCGGCGCCGTCGCGGTTCCCCAATCCACGGTCGCCAGCCATCCGGCATTGCAGTGAGTCAGGATATTGACCGGTTCGCCCGACTTCTTGCTCGCCGCCGCCTCTTCGATCAGCGCCAAGCCGTGCCGGCCGATTTCCCGGTTGATCGCTACGTCCTCCTCCGCGATTTCGTCGGCACGCCCGTAGGCCGCCTCTACGCGAGCCGAGGAAGGCAAGGGCCGAAGCGTTTGCTCCATCTGGTCGAGCGCCCATTTCAGGTTGATTGCGGTCGGCCGGGTGGCGATCAGCAGCCGGTAGGCCTCGTCAAGCGTTGCATCTGAGCCATCGGCGCGCATCGCCAGTGCGACACCGTAGGCCGCCGTGGCGCCGATCAGCGGCGCGCCGCGCACCAGCATGCTGCGGATCGCGTCTGCTGCGGCCTCGACGCTCGCAATTCGGGCCACGGCAAATTCATGGGGCAATCGCCGCTGGTCGATCGCGCCGACCGACCGGCCATCAGGCTCCAGCCAGATGCTGCGGAAATGCTGGCCGTCGACTTTCATCTCCGCAGCACCCGTCCCGCCACCGCGTCGAGCTTTTTCAACAATACCGGATCGCGCGCTTCAGGAGTGGTGATCAGTGCGCTATCAAGCGCCCGGTCGGAGCCGACGGGGCATGACTCATGCTCGCGCGGGAAATCCACGGCGAGACGGGCCACCAGCGCCCTCGCATTCTCGGCATTTGAATTCAGGACGCGAATGATGTCCTGAACCGTGACGGCATCATGATCGGGATGCCAGCAATCGTAATCCGTGACCATCGCAACACTGGCATAACAGATCTCCGCTTCGCGCGCGAGCTTCGCCTCTGGCATGTTCGTCATTCCGATCACTGAATACCCCTGCCCCTTGTAGGTCAGGCTTTCGGCGAGACTCGAAAATTGCGGACCCTCGATGCAGACATAGGTACCACCGTGCGCGACCGCGATTCCTTCGGCATCGATCGCCGCCGCCAGACGAGCCAGCAATCGTGGCGACACCGGATGAGCCATGGAGACATGCGCGACGCATCCTTTTCCAAAAAACGAACTCTCGCGCTTGTGAGTGCGGTCGACGAACTGGTCCACCAGCACAAAAACCCCCGGCGAAAGTTCCTCCTTGAATGAGCCGCACGCCGAGAGCGAAACAAGATCGGTGACGCCTGCCCGCTTCAGTACATCGATATTGGCGCGGTAGTTGATGTCGGAAGGAGACAACCTGTGTCCCTCGCCGTGCCGCGGCAGAAACACGATCGGCAGCCCCGCGATCGTGCCGCAACGGAGCGGTCCTGACGGCTCGCCCCATGGGCTTTGAAGGGCCTCGTCGCGGACATTTTCAAGGCCCGGCAAATTGTAGATCCCCGAGCCGCCAATAATGCCAAGCACAGCCTTTGCCATCACGTTTTCCACCTGCTTCGACGCCGAAATAGCCGATGCGGCCAGTTCCCAAAACGCCCGAAATGTTCGACTATAACCTGGCGCAACAATCAAACCATTGGCGCGGCGCGCCGGTACGTACGAAGCCTGTTCGGGGAAAGTCGATGTTAAAGGACGTCAGGGAAAAGCGCCAATCCATCATTGATGCCTGCCTGCGCATGAACCAGCTCGGCATCAATCAAGGGACATCAGGCAATATCAGCCTGCGTCATGAGGCCGGGATGCTGATCACGCCCACCAGCGTCCCCTACGAAGCGATGCGGCCGGAACAGATCGTTTATATGGCGCTCGATGGTTCGTTCGATGCCGCGCAGCGACCTTCGAGCGAGTGGCGCTTTCATCTCGACATCCTGAAAGCCCGACCGGAAGTGAACGCGGTCGTTCATACGCACCCGCCCTTTGCTACGATACTTGCGATCATGGGATTGGAGATTCCGCCAGTGCACTACATGATCGCCGTTGCTGGTGGCGACACGATCCGTTGCGCGCCGTATGCAACCTACGGCACCCAGGACCTGTCAACGCATGCCCTCAAGGCGCTTGAAGATCGTTCCGCCTGTCTGCTAGCACATCATGGCATGATAGCTATCGGACCATCACTCTCGAAGGCGATGTGGCTTGCGGTCGAGGTCGAGACACTGGCGCGGCAGTACCATGGCTGCTTGCAAATCGGCACACCACCGCTACTATCGAAGACCGAGATTAACAACGTGCTCAGCCGCATCGCGGGATATGGTCCGGCCTCGGAATAAACTTCAGGCGTCTGAAAGACTTATTTGCCCTTGAAAACCGGTGAGCGCTTGTTCAGGAAGGCGTCCATTCCCTCCCGGAAATCTTCGCTCATATAGGCGCGGAGGATCAAGTCCTCGCCCTCGTCGCGGGATAGCGTCTGGCGAATTCGGCGCACCGCTTCTTTGGTCGTTTCGAGCGTAATCGGCGCGTGACTGGCGACAAGCTTTGCGGTCTCATCAGCGCGTTGCTGCAAGGTGGCGACATCAGGTACCACCTCGTTGAGCAGGCCGAGCGCCAGCGCCTCGGGAGCTTCAACCAACCGGGCCTTGAAAATCAGATCTTTGGTCCGGGCCGGCCCGATTAACGAGACCAAGCGGCTGATATTGGACATAGACAGGCAATTGCCGAGCGTTCGCGCAATCGGAAAGCCGATACGAGTCGTCGCGGTGCCGATCCGAATATCGCAGCAGGCCGCGATGCCCGCGCCGCCCCCGGTGCAGGCACCGGCGATCGCCGCGATGGTTGGCACCCGGCAGGTTTCCAAGGATGCGAGTACGCGATCGATCCGGGCTTCGTAGTCGAGCGCGTCTTGCGCGAATTTGAAGGCGCGGAACTGCGAGATGTCGGTTCCCGAAGCGAACGCTTTATCACCCGTGCCGGTCAGGATCATGGCCTTGATCGAGCGATCAGCATTGGCGGTTTCGCAGATCGCCGCCATTTGCTCATACATCGCAAAGGTCAACGCGTTGCGCGCCTGTGGGCGATTAAACGTGATTCGGGCAATGCCGTCTTCGATAGAGCACAGCAGGTCTCCTGTTGCTTCGATCGGGGCGTTCACGGCACGCTCCTTTGTTCTTGGACAGGAATCAAACCATGCTTGAACGGGAATCCAATTCAGTTCAGGCGATGGCGACCTTCGATTTCGGCACCGACGCCACATCGCGGGCCTTCAGGACATCCATCGCAGCCTGAACACCGCCGCTGCGATGCGGAATGTTGGCAAGATCGAGACCCATCTCGACTCCAGCCAGCGTCCCCATCAACATCAGACCGTTGAGGTGGCCGATATGTCCGATGCGGAACGCCTTGCCCTTGATCTTGCCAAGGCCTGCGCCGAGCGACATGTCGAAGTTTTCCAGCACCACTTTCCGCAAGGCATCCGCATCATGTCCTTCCGGAACCATGACCGCGGTTAGCGCCGGCGAATAACAATGCGGATCGAGGCAAACCAGATCGAGTCCCCACGCCTTCACTGCCGCTCGGGTTGCTGAACCATGACGGATGTGCCGGGCGAAGACGTTGTCGAGTCCCTCCTCCTCCAGCATCGCGATGGCTTCCTTTAGCGCAAACAGCAGGTTGGTCGCGGGTGTGTAGGGGAACGTGCCAAGCTTGTTGTTCGCGATCATCTCGGCCCAATCCCAGTAGGATCGCATCCCGCGATTCGTCTTGGAGGCGGCGAGCGCCTTCTCCGAGATCGCGTTGAAGCCTAGGCCTGCCGGCAGCATCATGCCCTTTTGCGATCCGCAGACCGAGACATCGATACCCCAAGCATCATGTTCATATTCGAGCGAAGCGAGACCGGAAATAGTATCGACCATAAATAGCGCCGGGTGCTTGGCACGGTCCAACGCCTTGCGGACTTCGAGAGGATGAGTGACGCAACTGGTTGAGGTCTCGTTGTGGACCACCATCACGGCCTTGATCGTGTGTTGCCGGTCCGCGGCCAGTTTGGCCTCGATTTGCCCCACATCGGCGCCGCGCCGCCAGTCAGTCGGAAGGAACTCGACGTCGAGCTTGAATCTATCGGCCATATTTCGCCACAGCACCGCGAACTGGCCGGTTTCAGCCATCAGCACCTTGTCACCGGGCGACAGAGTATTGACGATCGCGGCCTCCCAGGCACCGGTACCTGACGAGGGATAGATGATGACCGGTTGCTTGGTCCGGAAAATGCGTTTGATGCCTGCCAGCACGGCATGACCGAGTTCGGCGAACTCGGGACCGCGATGATCCATGTTCGGCATGTCCATAGCGCGAAGCACCCGGTCGGGCACATTGGTCGGTCCTGGAATCTGGAGAAAATGCCTTCCAGTGTGCAACGTCATCTGGTGTTGTCCTTCCTTTGGCTTCGCGAGCCGCCCGAATATCACTATTCAGCATGCTTGTCCCCCGCTCCGAGGGCGCCGTCAACGCATGGGAAGGTCGGCTTTTTTTGCCTCGGTTGGACGACTTGAGGACGACAACCCGCCGGCAATTCCGGGCTAAGGACAATTCCGGCCCGATAGAAATAGGCACCAACAATATGATCTGATCTTCATATTAGAAGACCCAGATTCGAAACCCGATGCGGCCCACTGTCACCAGAATCCTTTGGCGCATTCAAGTCGGCCGAACGGATCCTTGGTCTTATTCCCGGTCTCGAGGTCCTGAGCATCGAGTCCAGCTGCCGCGGCATGGCCGGCGCTTTCGGCTAAGGCGCGGACACCTACAATGCCTCGATGAAGATGGGGAACTAGCGCTGCTGCCCTTGGTGCGGCGCGCAGACGCCGCGGCGCTCATCGTCGCAGACTGCACATCCTGCCGGCACCAGATCAAGGATGCTGCCGGCCATGCCGTTCACGTCATCAGCGTCAGTAGCGATGCACCGAATTCTAACGCGATCGTCTGGCACCGAAACGACTGAAAGCCGATCCGGGGTGCTACTTGCCTAGCCAGGAAGGCTTTCGCTTTTCGCTAAAGGCCTTGAGTCCCTCCTTGGCATCTTCCGTCATCGCCAATAGGGCGATCTGGCTTTCCGCATAAGCGATGCTCTCGTCGAACGACATCGAAGCGATCGCGCGCATGGCGTACTTGCCGCGCCGGATCGCCGTCGGGGATTTGTCGACGATGCGGTTGACCAGCCAATCGACCTTGGCGTCGAGCTCGACGGCTGGCACCACATAGTTCAGAAGCCCGGCCTTCTGCGCGCTCGTGGCATCGAAGGGTTCGTCGGTCATCGCCTATTCGTTGACCAGACGCCGCGGAGCGATCGATTGCAACAGGCTCAGCACCTGCATCGGGAACACGCCGACCTTTACCTCAGGTAGTCCGAAGATCACGTTTTCCGCCGCCACCGCCACGTCGGTCATGCACAACAGACCCATGTCGCCGGCCATGCAGACCCCGCCCACGCGTGCGATTGCGGGCTTGGTGGCGCTTTGCGACAGCCGCAACAGATCGGCGTAGTCGACATTCGGTTTGGCAAAGTCGCGCGAAAACGCGGCCCCGCTGTTTTCCAGGTCAGCGCCTGCGCGTCGTCCCAGGTGATGCGCGCAAACTTGCCAGATCCCTTGGGACCGACCCGGAAATGGGGATATATCAGACGGTCCGGATGGTGAATGCGTTCGGCATAGCAGGCCATTTTGGCGCAGACAACACCGGCCGTATAGGTTTGCAGCTCGGAACCAAGTTATCGATCACCTCGATGTCGAGGGCGCAGGCCGACGGACAGTCATGCGGGCAGGTGGAATGCCGGATGTCGACCTTGGCGCGCTGGTTCGTGCGTTGATAAGTATCATCAAAAGGCCGGCCAGCCGAGTGCATTTATCCAACATCGGTTGCGAAAACCGAGCGAAAGCCATGCACTGAGACAGGCCCCGTCATTGCTGGTTCAAAAGGCGTGTCCCATCTCGGCCCCCATATCGAAAGCCGTACAACCTGGAAGCGCCGCGCGGTGAGGGCCAGTTCACTTTCATCGGCTTGCCGATGAAACGGTGCGAACGCACCGATTCGCGCGGTCGCCGTAGTCGATCTACTATCAGGATCGCGGCAATCGACATCTGACAGGCCGATCCTCAAGCCAAAGACGCAAACGGGACGGAGATAACCCATGGCGCGAAAATTGATCGACATTTCCATATCGCTGCAAAACGATGTCCCTGCCGATCCGCCTGGCAGTCATCCGCTCATTCAATATAGCGATCATCAGCAGAGTCTGCCGCTAATGCTGGGCTTTTTTGAAGGGTTGAGGGCCGAGGATCTGCCGGACGGCCAGGGCTGGGCGATCGAAACCGTGCAGCTCTCAACGCACAATGGCACCCATCTCGACGCGCCCTACCACTATCACCCGACGATGGACCGCGGGCAGCGGTCATGGACGATCGACGAGGTGCCGCTGGATTGGTGCCTGCAACCTGCTGTGAAGCTGGATTTCCGCCATTTTCCCCGATGGCTACGTCGCCACCGCCAAAGATGTCGAAGCTGAACTCAAGCGGATAGGCCACACCCTCTCGCCGCTGGAGATCGTCGTGGTCAATACCAGCGCCGGCGCCAAATATGGCCAGCAGAACTATGTCAATTCCGGATGTGGCATGGGTTACGAAGCAACGATGTATCTGCTGGAGCGCGGCGTTCGTCTCACCGGCACCGACGGCTGGAGTTGGGACGCGCCGTTTGTCTACACCGCGAAGAAATTCGCGGAGACCAGGGATGCAAGCTTGATCTGGGAGGGACACAAGGCCGGACGCCACATCGGTTACTGCCATATCGAGAAGCTGCACAATCTCGAAATGCTACCGTCAAAGAACTTTATGATTTCGTGCTTTCCGGTCAAGATCGCGCGTGCATCGGCCGGCTGGACCCGCGCCGTTGCCATCGTCGAGGGATGAGTCGCAAGATTGGTAGAAGAACATTGCAAGCGGCGCCATGGATAGCGTCGCTAGTAGCGCGCATAGCGGTTGGATTTCGCCTGGCTGGACGGCCAGGGCAAACGTTCGCCAGGCGAAACAAGGTATAGGCTATTCGGCCTTGACGGTTCGGATCTGCATGGCCGGCTGTGCGAAAGCGGTGTCCGGCGAATCTATTCCAACAAACTCGGCCTGTGCGGCTTCCGATATCCAGCTCGGCGCGGAAGGCTGAATGATCGCTAGCGCAACCAGCGCGATCACAACAAGTACTGGCAGCGCAAAAAGAACGACGCTCCAGTCCCGATCTACGTTGTCATGTTGCTCCTGGGATCGGTCGAACGAGCCGTGCATGACTATCTCCCCGGTGAAAATCTCCACCCACCGTGAATTAGCCCACGACGATCCGATCGAATGTAAGGTGCCTCACATTCGCAATTATAAAAGACCTGGAATATGCCTGAATGGGCGCGTCCGAGGGTTAATCGCCTTCGCTTTGCGGCCCCGCTTCGGCCAACGCCTGGAGCGGCGCGGTATCAAGAACAACGATGGCCCCGTGTTCGAGACGAACCCAATTACGCACTGCCCAGACCCGCAGCTGCTTGTTAATGCTTTCCCTCGTCATGCCGACCATTTCGCTGATTTCCTGCTGCGTAATGGCGATCGTCCGTCCGCCGGACGCGAGCTTGTCTTCTTTGTCGGTCAGACGGATGAGCGCGCCGGCGAGTCGGCCCGGCAGATTCTGCAGGATCACCTGTTCGACCTGATCGCTGGTCCATCGCAGCCGCGTACAAAGCAATTCAATGAACTTCATCGCCAACTCGGGCTGACTTCGCACGAACGGAAGATATTCACGACGGTCGATCGCAAAAATCTCGCAATTGGTATTCGCCGTGGCATCGGCCGTCCGCGCCTGCCCATCGAGAACTGCGATCTCTCCGAATATCTCGCCCGCTCCGATAAGATTCAAAATCGCGCTGCGGCCATCGGCTGACGAGATGCTGATTTTTACCGTGCCACTGATTACCGCAAACAAGCTGTTGCCGGGATCGCCCTTGGCAAAGATCGTAGCACCCCGCTTTAGGGTGGAATGCTTGGCATAGCGGCAGAGCTGGTCGAGCGCTTCGGGTTCGAGATCGCAAAAAATCGGATGATTGCGCAGCAGAGCCAGCGTACTGCGCGCCACCGACCGGGGCACAACATTTTTATCTTGGGGTACGCCGCTCACGACCATCTGATGATTTACGTTGTCAGACATCCGGGTCACGCGATAGCTCACGGATTGTCAATCGGCCGCAGGCGTTATACGCCGGCATGGTACTTACAGCAACAAATGGCTGCCGACCTCAAAGCTTCAACAATCGGTAAACTTTCTACCTCCGGTTGATTTTGAATTAGTTACTAAACTTGGGGGAGCTGCTTATTGCGTCAGGACCTAATCATCGTGCGGCAGCGGATTGGGTGCGACCGCAACTCTGCAGCATTTCACGGGTTACGCCGAGCCGTCGAACAGGATTGGGAAGCCGTTCAACACCGAAAGGATCGCGCCATCTGGCCAACGCAGATCGGTTGTCAGCCAGCGCCGACGGGCCATCTCGCAATGGCCGCACGATCCCGCCGGCGGCTACCAATCGCTCAGCCTGACGCCGCAACCTCTGCTCTGTGACCAAGGGATTTATTGATATGGGCTGGCCGCCTGGACAACCGGAACCACCGCCATGGTCCTAACCTAACCCGCTGATGCAAGCCAGCCGGACCAGCCGTTCGGACTAACCGGCTAACCTGCCACCAATGCAGTCGCCCAGCTGAAATCGTAATGAGAACTAACCGCTTTCATAATAACCGCGGTAGCCAACACAAAGATAATCTGTAGTAGCGTCCTGGTCGTGAATATCTTGTTCAACAGCGTCATGTGATGCTCCCTCCCCGCCGTATACTGCATCGGAAAGCGCAATACAATGCCGCTTGTATTCAGGCCTAAAAAACGAAAAATGCCCGGCAACCGCAGAGGCTGCCGGGCGAGAGAAGCTGTTTTTCGAAGGGCATCGCCGGCGGAAGGCGCGTTCCAAGCGTTACGCCAACCAATCACGCTATGGCGAGAGGATCTTTCGCCAGTACAGTGTATTTGGCCATGCCCAAGGATCTTGCGGGAGGTACAAGTGATAGCCAGCGCGGATAAAGTTGTTCGCTGAGATGACGTTATCAGTGGTATCGGAATGCATTCCTCGGAAGATGACAAGCCCGTCGCCAGGCGTTTCGATCTTGTCATTGAATATCCTGAACCGATGACCGAGGCCGAGCGCAGCGATCTTGTTCTCGATCAGCCGCTTGCTCGATTGCGCCAGTGTGCGTTGCGCCTCGCGGATGCAGACGGCGAGCGTGCCGCGTTCGGCCTGGCAGGTTTCGACGAGCAACTCGGCGAAAAAGTGAGATTTTCCGGAGCCGCGGCCTCCGAAAACGCCCTTGTACCGGCCGGGTTGCAGCAGCGGCTCAAAGATTTTCGCTGTTGGAATTTTCAGGGTGGACATTTTCTGGGTGGACGATGACACGCTCAATTCGATGGATCAGTTCCAGCGCCCCGTCGTCGCCGTTCTGCACGGGTTGCGCGGCCCTGCCCCAGCCGCGATCGAGAATCGCGTTTGCGGCCGAAACGCGCGCTGCCGCGGTAGCGTCTTTCGAGCGCATGACGCCGACCAGCACGTTAATGGCGGACCGCGTGTGGCTACGCGCCAGCGAGCGGATTTCAGTGAGTGTTTTCGGCATCCGGATCTCCTGTGCCATCAAGTGACCCGACGCCCGAAACAAGGCCGCCGATCTCGTCGCTCACGACAATGCTTCCCACACGATGATCACGGGTCAGGACAGCCGATGCGAGCGATATCAAACAGGCGGTCATGCCAATCCTTTTTGCTTGAAAGAATGAATGATGCGGCATGACCAGCGTGAAGCGATCATTTCAGCGCGCGAACGCTTTATCCCTTGCGGGGCCGCGTGCGATGTGGCTTCAGCCACGCCGCAGCCGGCGCGTTCGCGCACGCCGGCTAATCAAAGGTTCGGACGGCGGCCCGTCGGCGACGCCTGGGGCGACGGTGGGAGGTGTGGCGTCGTGACGCGCGGTCGCCGTCCGATTCGAAATTTCCAATTGAAAAAGCCCGCAGCCGGTTTCTCCGGCGCGGGCTCAATTCTTGCGATGATGGATATAAGCCGGTGATTTGCCCGACAAGTCAAGTCTCAAACGGGACGCTGACGGCGGCACAAAAATTCAATCGCGATTCAATGCTCTTGCTGAAGAACATTTTTGAAAACAAAAGCCCGCGTCCGATTTTCCCGGCGCGGGTTCAACTCTTGCCATGATGGATACAAGCCGGTGATTTGCCCGACAAGTCAAGTCTCAAAACCGGACGCCGACGACTGCGCGAAAACAATCGTCACTCGCCTGCATAGAAAGTCTGCTGCGTTGAAAACTATGAGAGCGGTTGGACTCCGAAAGATCCGCGACTTGTTCGGTGGCGGACTATTTTTCCGCCATGGACATGCGCCGGCAATTTGTCCACCGTCTCAAGTTTTCTGTACACAACTAGACGCGACCGCCTGATCGCGTGATCGGATCGCTTGATTCGTCAAATACATTTTGCTGAGCTGCTTCGGGGTTGAGGTCATATGATGAAGTGGGCAAAAGAGCGCGACGATTTGATCGCGCAGACGAAGGCGTTTGTTCGATCGGTAACTGACGGAAAGCCGGAGCTGGCGGCTGAGCCGCTCGAGGCCGAACCGCTTCGAGCCCAAAAATCTTTCTTCGCCGCGTCGCCGCCGAGCGCGCCGCCGGTATTTGTTCCGTCAATCGAGAGTACCGCGCCGACCGATGCCGCACCGCTACCCAAGATGCGTCCGGTTAGGGCGCCATCCCAGGATGATGTGCGCAAGGAAATCCAGAGCCGGGTCGCAGCTTTTCAGGCACACCAACATCGCTTCCAACGCGAGCGCGAAGCCTACTTCAAGTCCGTCTTGACCAAGGTGCGCTCGGTGATCGAAGGCGGCTCCGACGCGTCATCGCGCTGATCCTCAACTGCTACCGGGCAATCAGTTGCCGCCACTGCCTACAGCAATACCGCCCTAGTTAGAAGCGAGCGGGGTTTTTTGCCGCCAATTTATTTTTAATTTGCGGTTTCCTCTTCTGGCTACGCAGATTCAAAACGGCCATTATCCGCTGAACGGATTCGAATGGAGGATGTCCGATGTATTTCGTGGCCGCCGTGCTCACCGTGCTGGCCGGTCTGTTCTACGCCGCCGGCAATAACGAGCTCGGCAGTTGGGGCGGCGATATGTGCCGGTACGGCAGCACATTTTGCGACAACCCGTTTTATGTATTGGTGGGCGCCATTCTGGCTGCAGTTTGGGGCAGGTTCGTCAGCATCCGCTGAGGCAGCGAGAAGTTCGAACCCCAAGAACCCGAGGCCAAGGAACTCAGGCCTATGGTGCGACGTCGTTTGTGGGTTGCGCGGGCTTTGGTCCGGGGGCTTCCGGCTCGATGGCGGGCTTCCGAATCGTCGGCGTCACTCTTGCGCCGGCGGCTTGGGCCGCAGCGGCCGTTGTACCGTAATTGATCATCGCCGTCCGCAAATGAGGCTTGTCCACGGGCCGTGATCGACCAGCAGCATGGCTGCGATACCGAACACCGCAACTGCCAAAGCGATGGCGAGCGGCCCATGTATTCTGGGTGTCGTCATATTTGTCCGAATTAGTTTTGGCCATTGAACGAGCCTGACGCGGTATCCCAATCGCAAAAATAAATCATCGCCGCGAGCGAAGGTTCCGCTGCGAATGCCGACAAACGGCTTCGTTGGCGGGAACAATTTGCGGCAAATGAAATTATGCGGACCGATGTGCGCAAAAAACGAAAGGCGCGGGCTAACGCAAACTTGGATGTACTTGGCGCAAGGCGCATGCCCCGTGGTTTTGGCGAGAAACCTGAAATCCGAAGGTCGCATTGCCGGGTTGGGCCGTCTTTCCAGGATTTCCTTGAGCGTTGGAATAGGATAGCGATTGTTGTTGCTCAGCGTCTGCTGACTCAACCTGCTTCCAAGCACCAATATGCTTCAAAGCACCGGGGCATTTGATGGCCGAACCCAGTCGGACGGAAGTCAAAAAGCCCCGCAACATCGTATTTCGATTGCTGGGCCCGGGACTGGTGACCGGCGCCGCCGACGACGATCCGTCGGGCATTGCGACCTATTCGCAGGCGGGCGCCCAGTTCGGCTATAGCCTGCTCTGGACGGTGTTCCTCACCACGCCTTTCATGATCGCGATCCAGGTGATCAGCGCCCGGATCGGCAGGGTCACCGGCAAAGGCCTCGCCGCCAACGTCATGGAGGTCGCCCCGCGCTGGCTGGTGCTGGGGCTGATCTTTCTATTAGTCGCCGCCAACACCTTCAACATTGCCGCCGACATTGCCGCGATGGGTGAATCGCTTTCGCTGGTGATCGGCGGGCTCCATCATGAGCACGCGCTGATCTTTGCCGCCACGTCCACCTTGCTTCAGGTCTTCGTTCCCTATCGCCGCTACGCGCCGGTGCTGAAATTCATGACGTTGACGCTGTTCGCCTATGTGGCGACCGCACTGACCGTGAATATCCCATGGAGCACGGCGCTGCTCGCTGCTGTCTGGCCCAAAACCACCGTCAATACTGACTATTTCCTGATGGTGGTCGCCGTCCTCGGCACCACGATCAGTCCCTATCTGTTTTTCTGGCAGGCGTCTCAGGAAGTCGAGGAAATGCACAAGGGCAAGGTTCGCCGGCCGCTGCGAGAACTCACCAGAGGCGGCGCTACCGAGCTTGATCGTATCGGCATCGATACCACGGTCGGAATGATTTTCTCCAACGTGATCGCTTTTTCAATTATCCTGACTACCGCCGCAGTGCTCAATGCAAACGGAATCACCGACGTCAATTCGGCCAGCCAGGCGGCCGAGGCGTTACGGCCGGTCGCGGGCAACTTCACTTTTCTGCTGTTTGCCCTTGGAATTATCGGCACCGGAATGCTGGCGATACCGGTATTGGCCGGCGCTGCCGCCTATGGCGTATCCGAAGCGTTCGGATGGACGGCAACGCTGGAAGCAAAGGCGCCGGACGCCATCGGCTTCTACACCATCATTGCCGCCGCCACCGTGATCGGGTTCGGGCTGGGCTTCACCGGCTTCGACGCCATTCACATGCTGGTGTGGAGCGCCGTACTCAACGGCATAGCGGCTGTGCCGATCATGGCGATGATGATGGTGATTGTCGCCAATTCGCGGCTGATGGGTCGGTTCAAGGCCGCCTCCTGGCTCATCGTGCTCGGCTGGGTCGGCACCGGGCTGATGGCGCTGGCAGTGGCTGCCTTGATAGGATCTTCCGTGACGGGTTAGGCACTCAAGCCTGGCACGCTCGAGACCAAGCACGTGCTGGGAAAAATCCATTTCGTCTCGTTTTTATCAGATGACACCCGCCAGGGATTCGCCGTAGCGGTAGCAACCCCACGAATATCGACGCATGCCGATTATTTATGATTGAAATGCCACGCGCCGTCCCAATCGCCGGGCGGAGGATTTACCTCGAAATTTTCCATTCGCTTTATCAGTATTTTTGACGGTTCATCGCCAGGCGTCGCCTCGAGCGCAGCACGGAAGGCCCGGCGTGCATCGTCCCAGCGACGGGCCCGATAGGCCGCAAGCCCTTCGGTATAGCGCTCCCTCAGCACCGATTGTTGTGGCTTGAGGCCCTTGGCCGCCATGATCTCGAACACAACCTCGGAATGGGTCTGGCCAGCGAGCACCAGCCAATCCACCTCGCGCGTCTCGGTCGCATCGCCGGCTGCCGCCCTCGCCGCGTCGGAGATCAGACAGCGGGTGCCATACACCTTGTTCGCGCCGACCAGACGCGACGCCAGATTCACGGCATCGCCCATCACGGTATAACTCATCATGAATTCAGAGCCGATACTGCCGACCAATACCTCGCCGGTCGCAATTCCGATGCGAACGTCGCATTCGGAGCCGGCTCCACGCACGCCGAGCAATTCCGGCAGTTCGGTTCGCAGCGCCGCGATGCGTCCGAGCATTCCAATCGCTGCAGCACTCGCCAGCCGGGCACCTTCGCCACTTTCGGTGAACGGAGGCCCCCAATAGGCCATGACCGCATCGCCGATATATTTATCGATCACGCCGTGATTGGTTCGAACATGTTCTGACATCGCGGTGAGAAAGTGATTCATCACCTTGACGAGGCCTTGCGGCGTCATTCCCTCGCTCAGGCTGGTAAATCCCTTCATATCGCAGAACAGCACCGTCATCACGCGTCGCTGGCCGTCGGTCGCGGCCAGCACCGGATGGTCAACGAGCGTTTCGACCACACGGGGATCGATGTACCGGCCGAACGTTTCCCGCATCCGTTCGTTTCGACGCAATCGTGCGACCATCGCGTTGAAGGCGGCGGTCAACTGCCCGATCTCGTCCTGAGTCGTGATGTCGATCGATCCGTCCAGCCTGCCGGCCTCAACTGCCCGGGTGCCGTCCAGCAGACGGCGAACCGGGCGCGTGATGCCGGAGCTGACAAACATCGAGAAGGTCAGTCCAAGTATCGCGGCGAGCCCGGTCAAAACGGCCGAAACGGCGATGGTGCGTCTCTGATCCCGCGTCGTCACCGCGGCGTCGGCTTGAACCTGCGAGATCATATCCGCGCGAATGCTGTCGATCCGCTGGTTAAGCTCGTCGCGCAGCGTGTCGATCCGCGAAAGAATTCTCCTGATTTCCGGGAAGTCCTGGGTCTTCGCTTCCAGCAAAGGAAACAGGCGCGCGTGCTCCTCGTCGAGATATCGCAGGACATCCTTGCTGATATCGTCTATCCGGCCATCGATCCGGCCCAGCGCCGCATTGTCCGATTCGGTACTCAGATCGTCGATAATGGCATTGAGAAGTACATGGATGGCGCTGGCCTCTTGCGCGATGGCGGTGCTGGCCGCATCATAGCGTTGCTTGCGCTCTGCAAAGCCCGCTTCATCCGAAGGCGACTGCATTTTAGCGATCACCATCCGGCGCAGCTCGAGCGAGCGCTCGAGCGACTCGGCTTGCATCCGCGCCATATGGTTGTTTGCCTCGACATATTTCGTCGTCAGTTCATCGAGCTGATGGGCGACTTTTCGCGTCATCACTGTCGACAAGGCCGAGACGATGACCATGAGAATGATTAGCCCGACCGCGATGCCAAGGATCTGCCTTCTAATTGACGACCGTATCATCAAGTCCCGCCCCCGCGACTGGCAATTGTGAGGAGAGACCGCGTCTGCCCAGCTTCGATCCTGCAATGGGCGGCTCCCCGTTGCAAGGTTGCGTCGATCGGCGAAAACCTGCCGGGCATGGCTCATGAAGGCCAAGGTCCGGTGGATCGGCCTTCCGAGGTCGTTGCTGCCATGAGCGCCCTGCTGCTAGAAATCGGCTGCAGCCGCTTCTCAAGGTCGTTTTCGGCCTGAAAATATGGTAAAGTGATCGGAGGGACAGGAAGATGGAATCCGAAAAAGCTGCCGGAATTCTCGGCGTCATCGTCGCGATCGCGGTGCTTGCGGCTGCATTTTACTTCGTGCCTCCGGGAAGCAATGGCAAATCAGCCAAGTCGGCCGCCCAACCACAGCAAACCCCGGAAGCGCCGGCAGCCGCCGCACCGGCCCCAAGAGGTCCTGTGATCAGGGAAGTCCCGCAGCAATAGGCTCGTCATCGGTCACGAGCGGCTTACGGGTGCCATACCCGCCTTAACGACCGACCGCCGCCGAATCGGTCCGCAAGGAGGGAGCCACCTTGCAGATTCCATCTTCACCGCGGAACAAACGCCTCGAATGCGCATTTGCTCGATCGAGGCCGCCACCCGCCGTTAAAAACGGCGCTGTCGCGGATAGCCAAAGGTTCTCGCGGACCCGCTGTGCAAACACGCGCGCGCGCAGATAGCCAAAGGTGGCGGCCTTATCGATCCCGGAAAGCGGGTCTTTGACAGGAAAGCCTGGATGAGTATCGAGCCGCCATCAATGCCACCGCAACCAGGTATGGCCGAGCGCGCCATCGATACGGCGACCGACATATCCCGCACCCTCGCGGACGTCTCCACGACGCTTCGCGCCGCGGTTGACCGTCTGAGCGATGCGATCATTGCGGCGCGGCAGTCAGGACGGCCGCTCTCCACCATCAGCGCTGTTACCAGGGAAGCACCGTTGGCAAGCTTGTTCGCGGCGTTTCTGTTCGGTGTCGCGGTTGCGCGTCGACGCTAGGCAGCCGCTTCGCCCAAAAGGCAGGATATCAATTCACACGCACCCTGCGCGTTGTGCCGCGCAGGGTGCGCGGGTGAGACGGTGAGCGATGTTGGAGGCACATCCTCACCGTTTCACGTCCTACGCCCTCACTTCCTGGCGCTGGAACACGATATAACCTGCCACGAATAGAATGATCGTGCCGGCGATCAGGCAGACTGTCTGCGGCCATGCAATCAGCAGGCTTTGACCAAGCGGTAACGGCGCGCCCATCACCGCACCGCGGAGTTGGTCAAGAAACACCGGACCGAGCGATCGCGTGGTCGGTGACAGTACCGCCAGCATCGCTTCGCCGAACAGATGGTTCGGCGACAACCGCGCTAATGTCTGCGCCCAAATCGCGGTGTCGGGCGTGTCCAGGCCGAGCATGGCGTAGCGCGGATCCGGCGGTGCGATAACCTGGGCCAGCGCCGGCGCCAACATCGGCCACAGGACCGTCAGAAACAGCCAGGTTCCGAGCGCGACCAGCGCGGCCGTAGCAGGCGAGCGGAACACAACGGACAGCAGCATCGCCAACGAGAGCCAGACCCCGGCATAGAACACCGCGATTACCAGGAACGCCAGCGAACGCGCGATCTCCTCGCCGCCGGGCGGTACGCCCAGGAAAATCAGACCGAGGCCGATCACCATCAACCACAGTGCCGCAAGGCTGACCGCAAGCGTGGCAAGGCCGGCGAGAAATTTTCCCATCAGTAGCGCGTCACGATAGATCGGCTGCGCCAGGATTCGCGACAACGTGCGCCGGCTATGCTCGCTGTTGATCGCGTCAAAGCCGAGACCGATGGCCATCAAGGGAATCAGAAATCCCAGGATGGCGACGAAGGAAGGTAATGGCGCACGATCGACCGTAAACAGCCGCAGCAGCAGGAACGGATCCTCCGCCGTGTTCTGCCGCAAGCTGTTGATTGCGCCATAAAGTGCCGCCAGTGCCGTGAGCACGATCAACAGTTCGAGCACCAGCATGCGTGCGCTCGACAGATTGTCCGCCAGTTCCTTGAGCGCTACGGTGCCAAGTCCCTGGAAAGGCGAACCCTCACGCCGCATGACGCGCTGCTCCCGACGGTGTAGTCTGGTTCTGGAAGTAGCGCGCATAGATCGCTTCGAGACTCGGTTCATCGACCGAAAGTCTTCGCAGCGATCCGTTGGCGTTAACCACAGCGTTGGCCGCGTCGGATCGCACATCGCGGTCAGCCGTCATGCGGAAGCGATCCGCCGCCAGCGCCTCGACATTGGTTACCCCGGGGATGGTCGCAAGCCGGCGTGCCAGTCCGGCTCCATCGGCCTCGACTTCCACCACGAAGCCAGCCCCAAGCACCTGGCGCGCGAGATCGGCGACTGCGCCCATCAGAACGACACGGCCCGACTGAAACAAGGCGACACGATCGCACACCCGCTGCACCTGGTCGAGCAGGTGCGACGACAGCAGCACCGTGGTTCCTTCGGCCTTGAGTTCTTCAATCAGGCCTAGAAACTCAAGCGTCGCCTGCGGATCAAGCCCTGACGTCGGCTCGTCGAGGATGGCGATCTCGGCTTGCTTGACAATGATCTCGGCAAGCCCGAGCCGCTGACGCATGCCGCGGGAGAATGTCGCGACCCGCTTGTCGGCAACGTCGGACAGTCGTACCCGCGCCAGCGCCACTGCGATGCGACGCGCCCGGTCCGCCGACGGTAGACCCATCAGTTTTGCAGTATAAGCAAGGTTTTCGCTTGCCGTGAGATAGTCGTAGAAGCCGACCGAGTCGGGCAGATAGCCGACCCGACGCTTGACCTGCAATGGCGAGCGCGCGGGATCGTGGCCGAGCACGCCAACCTTGCCCGAGGATATCTCGGTCAGGCCTAACATCATCAGGATCGTCGTGGTTTTGCCCGCACCGTTCGGGCCCAGCAACCCGAACACCTCGCCGCGCGCGATGTCGAAATTGATGCCATCGACGACTCTGACCCCGTCATAGCTCTTGGTGAGGTCTCGCGCCGTAATGACGATGTTGTCAGCCGCCATCACGGCGTTGTTGTCAGCACTGCTCATCGGCGTCCAAACCTCGCAACCGCGCCCAGCATCAAAAGCAACGCCACGCCGATTACGCCGGCTCCAGCCATTCCCCACACTGTCGAGGTCGCGACCGTGATGCGGAACTGGCCGGATGCATTTTCGCCGCGCGCGGTCGCTCGGACTGTCGTCATGTAATCGCCCGCCAGCGATTTGTCGCTCGGCGTAACCAGCGCCTGCACCTCGGAATCCTTGCCCGGCACCAGCCGGTCGATTGTGGCCGGCTCGAAGGTGACCTTCCAGCCCGTGGGTGCGGTCGCGGCCAGCGCGACATTATCGGCCGGCGCGGTACCGGTGTTGGTCACGACGATCGGGATCGAGCTCTGCTTCCCGGCCACCGCACGCGCGCTCAATAACCCGTCGCGGCCCGCCACCTGGAGCTGCGGCTGCCCGACCACATCAAGCGCAACCTCCGTCATGGCCGAAGCGTCTTCGGCCTTGACGGTCACCTGAACCGGAAAATGCCCCGCGTCGATCGTGCTGGGCGGACGAACCTTCAGCTTGATGTCCTTGGACTGTCCCGCAACTATCGGAATCGAGGAAAGCTCCTGGGTGCCGTAGGCCTCCGTAAACGACGTCTCGAAATTGGGAGGCGCGTTGGCCGCAAAGCTGGCGGTCAGATTGCGCCCGCTGTCGTTCTTGATGGTGAGTGTATATTCGAAGTTCGACTTCGGGCTGCCGCGTAGTTCCGGCAGCTTCGAATCCACCGTCAATTTAGCCGGCAATTCTTTGGCCAGCGCGACATTCACCGGCAGTGTCGCCTGATTGTCCTGACCTGCCGCCTTTATTGTCAGGGTCTGCTCATTCAGATTGGCGTTGGCGGGGATATCGAGGCGAAGCTGCAGCGCGACGCTGGCATCGGGCGCCGGCATCGCCGCCGCGACGGGCTGTCCGCCGCCCAACAGTGTCGCGGTCCAGCCACTCGGCACACCCGTGACCGAAAGCTGGTATCGCTCCGGCCCAAGGCCGTAATTCTGCAAGCGCAACGGGATGTTCGAAGTGGTGCCGGGCCTCACTGTAACCGCCGGATAGTCGGTCATCAGGTAAAGACCCTTGATGTCACGCGGCGCATCCGCGGCATGAACGTTCGAGGCGATGAGCCCAACAGCAAGTGCAAAGGGGGCGAGATAAGCCGCTCGCATCGGAACACTCCTGCAATGGCAGAGAAAGGAATGTCGCCGTTCAGTTCTTCCGAACCGAAACCGCGACGGTGAAAGGGTGCGGCGACTTAGCGAGCCGATCGTGACAAAAAGCGGCACAGCCCAATTACGAGTCAGTGATGTCGGCTAGGAAATTAGTCTAGATCGCGGCGTACTTACGTACCGAGCGGGTTCCAAAATATGAGCGCCCGTCTGTTTGCTGCAGGGCAGCAAGATTGCTCAAAATTAATTTAGCGGTCCGGCGCTTCGCTCTCGAACGACAAACGTTGTACCATCTGTTGAATTAAAAGTGATCGAGGAAAGTCATGAGGAGGGGAATAGCCGTCCTGGTCTGCGTCAGCCTGTTCACGGCCGGCGTCTATTTCGCGATCAGCAAGTGGGGCATTCGGCACGAAACGCTCGATCTGTTCGATGCCGCGCGACAGCGGCCGGTCGCGGTGGACCTCGCTGTACGGCGTGATTACGAACTAAAGGCAGAAGACGGCTTCTGGAAGCTGCCCGTCGCGATCATCAGCAACGGCAATACCGTCAAGAATACCGAGTACTCGTTCCTGGCCAATGTCCTTGCGGCAAGAGGTTATCTGGTTGCCAGCATTCAGCAGGATATTCCGACCGATCCGCTTTTGATGACCGTGCCTGGAGCGCCCTATGTCGGCCGGTTGGGAGTTTACCAAAAGGGCGAAGCCAACATCCTGTTCGTGCTTGGCGAGCTGAAAAACAGGCAGCCCAATGCGGACTACACTCACCTCACGTTGGTTGGACATTCCAACGGAGGCGATACTGCCATGTACTTTGCCAAGGAGCACCCCGACGTCGTGACGAAGGTAGTCACGCTCGACAATCTGCGGGTTCCCTTTGTGCTCAACAACAAGATGAAGATCCTGTCGTTCCGCTCCCACGATCCGAACTTCAAGACCGATCCAGGCGTATTGCCGACCACACAGCAGGCGCTCAAGGACGGTATTGATATCATCAAAACGCCGTTCCAGCACACCGAGATGAGTGACCGCGGTCCCGATTCCGTGAAGGAGAAGATCCAGGCCACGCTCGACCGATTCCTCGGCGGCAGCAGTTCGAGCGAGTTGTCACCGAAAAACACCGACCAGCCGCTTGTTTCCAGTCCGCCTTCACCCGCCCCGAGCGCGCCCGCTCCGACCGCGCCCGTCGTTTCCAATCCGCCTGGTGGAGATCGATCGGGTTCCTAGCCGAGACTTGCGCTCATCGCGCCGCGGGAAGCGAGGCGTTCAGGCTCCTGGAACCTGATTTCCCCGGATCATACGGACAGAGGAACCGGCGTTATTCGCCAGCGATGATTTGGGGCGACGCCACATGGAAGACCCCGGCACCCGAAACCTGAGATGCGATCAGGAACGCGGCAACAACGGCCGGTACGCTGATCAGCCTGAGAAATTGATTTACCGAAAGCATTGCTGTGCCCCCAACGCCGCCGACAAGATTGCTTCAAAAGCCGCCTTAATCCGCCTTCTGCATGACCTGTTGCTGCTGACTGGTCAGCACCTGATCGGAATAGACTGCCCCACCGATCACGATTAGCGCCAAAATTGAAATAACGGCCAATGTCTGCATGCTTTAATGCTCGTTTTTGATTGTGGCCAAAAACGTCAGAGGTTGGCGCATTTTCAGGACGATCAAGAGAACAATCGTGGCTGAAGAATATTCTGCGCTCAGGCGGTGTTCCCGGCATCGATCGTCATCACCGAACCCGTAATATTACGGCCTCCGTCGCCCAGCAGATATTCCACCATGCGGGCGACATCGTCGGATTCCGGCAAACGCCGAAGCGCGCTTCGGCTCGCAATCCGTTTGCGCTGATCGTCCGACAAGCTCTGCGTTAATTCGGTATCGATAAAACCGGGCGCGATCGCGTTCACGGTAATGCCCAGCTTGCCGACCTCGCGGGCCAACGACTTAGTGAAACCGGTCGCGGCGGCCTTGGTCGCACCGTAAACCGACAGGCCGTTGTAGCCGGTGCTGGCGATGATCGAGGACATGTTGATGACGCGCCCGGCGCCATCGGCCATCATATGGCGCACCACATATTTGGTCAGGATTACCGGCGAAAGGACGTTGAGCCGAAGCAAGGCTTCAATCTCGGAATTATGCATGGTCGCGAGCAGTCCCTCGGTGCCAATGCCGGCATTGTTGACCAGACCATAGATGGCGCCAAATTCGTCGCGCAATTCCTTGACAAAGGCCGGTATCGCGTCGATCTCGCTCAGATCGAATGGCCTGAAATGAAGCATGCCCCTGCCCTGCTTCACCGCTTCGGCGATCGCCGCTTTCAATTCGTCGCTTTCGCGTCGCGCCACCGCGATCACATGGTAGCCAACTGCAGCTAGCCGTCGCGCGATGGCGAGGCCGATGCCGCGGCTGCCTCCGGTCACCAGGACATTATGCATCGTGCCGCGCCAGCTTTCCGGCCGCCGTGATATCTAGCGAGGCGACAAACTTGATCACGGCGGGTACCTTATGGGGCGCCAGCGACGCCCTGCAATCCGTCAATATCCGGGCGCGGATTTCATCGCTCCGGCCGATATCGACATTGTCGGCAAGAACGACATCGGCAACCACGATGCCGCCAGTGATCGGGCTGCGGCGCGACTTGGCCCGGGACATCCGTACTTCTGCCTGCCGGTTGATGACCGCTTCGATTTCCTCGGGATGAACCTTGAGGCCGCCGATATTGATGATGCCGCCGCGGCGTCCAACGAAGTAATAGCGGTCGCCGCGCAGCTCCACCATGTCGCCGGTGTCGACAAAGCCTTCGTCGTCCATCAACTTGGCAGCCTTGCGGCCGACATAGGCATACGCCGTCCGCTTCGAGCGGATGCGAAGCGACCCGTCCTCTACCTTCATCTCGACGCCGTCGCAATTGTTGCCGATGATCTCGGCGGGAAAGCCTTCACGACCGTCGTTGACGGCAAAGCCGACGCCGGCCTCGGTCGAGGCATAGGCGTGGCCGATTGAAGCTGCCGGAAACGCAGCGCTCAAACCGTCGAGCACGGCCTGGTCGGCGATCTCGCCCGACAGCCGGACGTAGCGTGGCGTGAAGCTTGCTGTGGCGCCGCTCATCAAAAGCTTGCGCCAATGCGAGGGGGTACCCGAAATGTGCGTCACGCCGCGCGCCTGCAGGCGGCCGATGTGATCGGCGAGCGCCTCGCCAGAGCTCGACAACACCATCGAGCCGCCGCCGACAATGGCGCGCAGGAATATCTGGAGGCCGCCATAGCGGCGGATGTCATAGAAGGTCGCCCAAGTAGCAGCTTTGGCTGCGGCACCGTTGCGTGCCGGGCTGTCGGCGACAATCGCGCCCGTCAAGCCTTCGAGCGTATGGCCGACGATTTTCGGCACGCCCGACGTGCCCGATGTCAGCATTAGCCATTCCGTCGCGCGCTCGGTCTTTGCCGCACTCGCCGCCCGCTTTGGCGCTCCGGCCGGCACGATCAGCTTTATGTCAGAGGCAGTCCATCGCTCCGGCTGATCGGTGATCACCGCATCAATGTCGGCATCCTGCATCAGGCTTTGCAAATGATCGGCATTGAGATCTGGCGGACACAGCAGCATGCGCCGGGCCACGCCATCGATCTCGGTCATGACCAGACCGGAGATCAACTGATCGGAGACCGCCATCAGCACCGATCGCCCGGAGAGTTCGCTGAGGCGATCCGACAGGCAAGTGTGCTCAAGAATGTCAGTTAGCGAGACAACCCGTCGCGCATCCGAAATCGTGCGGCCTTTCGGATTCGGGCCGAGATAGTCACGGAGCGCGAAGACTTCACGCGGGGACATTTTCATAGGCCTTGATGAAGTCGCCTACGGTGAGAGGGAACGCGGCGTCCTCCGAAAGGGTAAACGGATCGACACCAAGATCGTCTTCGAGGCGCGCCACCAGGATGGCAAAGCCGAGAGAGTCGAAGCCGCTTTCGTGAAGCGACAGCGCATCGTCAAGCGGTGGCAGAGTGACCTTCTGTTCCTCGGCGACTTGTCGCATCGCCGCGATAATCCTTAACCTTACCGACATGGATTGTTTCTCTTTCTCGTTAAATTGTGAAGTCCATCATAGAACGCAAACGTGAGATATCTCCGGCATGCGCTGATCTTTTGCGTTCATTGGTAAACCGGAACTCTCCGCCTGCCACTCCCGTCGCGCGATGGTTGCCACGATTAGAGCCTGATCGAGCCATCGACAATGCGCGCATAGGCACGCGCATCGACTGGACGATATTCTCCGGACTTCGGCTCGCGGAAAAATAGCGGATCGGTCACGTGATGCGGATCGAAACCGTCGCGAACCAGCTCATGCTTCTTCTGTTTAAAGGTTTCGGTGGCATCGAGCGACGCGCAAATCCGTATCATCACTGGACAGGCATAGGCCGGAAGCCGTCGCGCAAGACAAGCAGCGAATTCGCCGATGTCGAAATTGTTATCGATCACGATCGCAGCCATTCCGGCACGGCCATCGGCAGCGGGAATTTCCACACCGTAGGTGGTCGCCTCGGTAACGCCTGGGCAATTCGCAACCGCTTCGTTTACCTCCGACGTCGCGACGTTCTCGCCCTTCCAGCGGAAAGTATCGCCGATCCGGTCGACGAAGTGGAAGTAGCCTTGCTCGTCAAGCCGCATCAAATCTCCGGTACGAAACCAGGCGTCGCCCGTTGCAAACACGTCGCGCAGAATTTTCTTTTCGGTCTGCGCCACGTCGGTGTAGCCTTCAAAACGGCCGCCCCCCTCGTCGGCCGTTCCGATCCGGCCAACAGCTTCACCAATTTCGCCGCGCGCGCAAGCGATGCAAAGGCCATCTGCGTTGCGAACGGGGATGCCGAGCTCGGGATCGACCCGAACGATTGCCGCCGGAAAGCGATGCGCCAGCAGCGGCGGAATCCGGCCGATAGCGCCGGGCTTGCCCTCGACATTGTAGAGCGAAAAATTGCCTTCAGTCGCGGCGTAGAATTCGAGGATTCGTGGAATGGCAAAGCGCGACTGAAAGGCTTCCCAGATGTCGCCGCGCAAACCGTTGCCGCAGACCAGCCGCAACCGATGTTCGTTTTCAAATTCGGATCGCGGCGCCTTCAACAGATAGCGGCAGAGCTCGCCGATATACTGGAACAGGGTGCAATTCCAGCGCGCGATATCGCGCCAAAAATGGCTCACCGAAAACTTGTCCGGCAGCACCACTGAGGCCCCGACGCCCAACATGCTACAGGGCGCAACGATGCCGCCGATGCTGTGGAACAGCGGCAGACAATCGTACAGGCGATCCTCGGACGTCGCGCCGGTCAAGCCCGCAAACCAGCCGCCCCAGTTCAGAATGCGGCGATGGCTGATGCTCGCGGCCTTCGGCAGGCCGGTGGTGCCTGACGTATAGATCAGCAATGCGCGATCATTGATGGTAACGGCACCTCGCTCCCCGGCCTTGAGCGGACTTCCATCGGTACGGTCGAGAATTTCATCGAGCGCCGTTGCTTGGCCATCGAGCTCGGCGTTGCCGCCAAGAGTCCAGATTTTCGGCACGCGGCTCAAATACGGTACGGCGGTCTCGAATACGTCTGCAAGATCCGACGCCAGGATAACGTGATCGGCTCCCGCCACATTAATGCAATGCGATAGCGACGGCCCGACCAATTTCGTGTTGATGAGCGCCACGACGCCGCCGACCTTGGTGATGCCGAGCCAGGCTGCGACGTAATCCGGCCGGCCGGGCATGAAAAGACAGACGGTATCGCCTGATTTGATCCCTGCCGACGACGCCCAGCGCGCATAGCGATTAATGCGTTGCACCAACTCCGCGTAACTGAAGCATTCGGTTTCTGACAGCAGGCTCGGGCGATCCGGCTGCCGCGCGGCGTGATCCTCGATGATGTCGGCGAACAGCCTGTTCGGATCCGCCTCGATACGCGAGGTCAGTTCAATGGCCTTCAGCCAGCTCTTGGCTGTCGAAGGCTTGGCTTGCCGCGGCCGGTCGTCTGTCACTGGCTCGATAACGCCTACGCTCATCGCCTAATTGCCCGTAGATCGATCGACTGACGTATAACCCTGCTTGTTCGACCGGGGGTTAATCAGCAAAGTTAAAAGCAGCTTGCCGTCGCTGTTAACCTTGCGGCGGCCGTTCAAATCCCGATCAGACCCTAATGCCAAAATTGCCACGCACCTCGTTGCGCTCACCCACACGATGTCGTGAAGATCTTCTGGGATGGCTCATTCGGCGCCTACTTGCGTGTGGAACCACAAAACAACTAGCCAAGAATTCAGGCACCTTGCTGCGGCGTGGAGCACCCAGCGCCCTGCGGCTGCCTGTCTTCCCGATTATTTCACGCAAATCTAGCGGAGCGGCTGATCGTCCTATTCGCCCGCGTCGGCTACTCTGTCGGGCGCGGTTTCACGCATCATTGCCATCGCGGCCAGCCCAATTGCGGTGGCCAATAACATGTACCAGGCCGGCGCCAGCGCATTGCCGGTAACGTGAATGAGCCAGGTGACGATCAATTGCGCGGTGCCCCCGAAAGCAGCGATCGCTACCGCATAAATGGTAGCGAAGGCGCCGCCGCGAATATTCTGTGGCAGACCTTCCGCCAAGGCGACATAGAACGCACTGTACGGAATGCTGCCGACCAGCGACAAGAATCCGAAGCCGCCCAGCAACGCCCAGGCGCTCTGCGTATCCACAATCCAAAGGAAGATCGGATAGGTCAGCAATAAAGCGGCAAGCTGCGGCCACACCATAGCCGGCCATCGTCCGGCGCGATCCGCGAGCCAGCCGCCGCCCAGCGCGCCGAAGATGCCAAGGCCATTGCTGATGACGGAGGTAGCAAAGGCAAGCTCGGTCGCCACATGCAGCGTGTTCTCGGCGTACGTCGTCATGTACTGGGCGACATAGGTGATGATGGTGCCGCTTGCCAGCACCAATAGGCCGAGAATGATGATACCTCCGTGGGTGCGGACCGCCCCGAGACGTTTGCGCGCGCCTTTTACATGCGTCCCCGCCGCGTACAGATCAACCGTCTCGGGCAGACCCGCCCGCAGCCACAATCCGAACGGCAGGCACGCCGCGCCGATCAGGAAGGCGATCCGCCAGCCGTAGGAATCGAGCGCCGCGTCGCTCATGGTTCTCGACAGCACCACGCCGACCAGCGCGCCCGCGGTCGCCGCTATCTCCTGGCTCGCGGGCTGCCATGAGACAGCGAGCCCTCGCCGGTTCCGTGGGGCCGCCTCCATCAGATAGGCCGTGGTGGGACCGACCTCGCCGCCAAGCGAAAAACCCTGCACCATGCGCGCAATGATGACGATAATCGGTGCAGCTATGCCGATGGTGGCATAGGACGGTGTCAGCGCCAGCACGATGATAGCCGACCCCATCATTGCAAAGCTCAGGATCATGGCCGGACGACGACCTGCACGATCCGAATAAGATCCGATCACCACCCCGCCGATGGGCCGGGTCACGAAGCCCGCGCCAAACGTGGCCAGCGAAAGCATCAGGCTGGCGAACTGACTATTGGAGGAAAAGAATGTGTGACCAATCTGGATAGCAAAAAAGCTGTAGGTAATGAAGTCGTAGAACTCGAGCATGTTGCCGATCGTTACAGCGAGCGTTGCGCGGCCTATGGTTTTCGAGGATTGCTCTGCCATTCGTCCTGTCCGTCGAAACCGTTGCCATGCCGCCTCGCGTATTGATAGACCGGAGACGTTCCATGCCGCGAGCGCACGAGCAACATGCCGTAATTCCAAGCCAAGGGAAACACGCCGACGGCGATCTTTCGTCCGGCAACAGTCGCCGCTATGGTCCTTTCCTTTTGCATCAGCGGAGAAGCTATGGCTTTCGATATTGAAGCCCACAGAGGCGGTCGCGCCCTGTTTCCCGAAAACACACTGCAATCCTTTGCCAACGCCCTCTCGATGGGAGTCAATACACTCGAGCTGGATATCGGGGTCACCCGCGATGCCGCGCTCGTCGTCTCGCACGAACGCAAGCTCAACCCCGACCTCGCGCGCGGGCCCGACGGCGTCTATGTCGCGCCGCCCGGCATTCCCTTTGTCCAGCTGTCGCTCGCGGAGGTAAAAAAATACGACGTCGGCCGTATCCGGCCAGGCAGCGCCTATGCGGCTCAGTTTCCGGATCAGCACTCGGTGCCGGGCACACCGATCCCGACGCTGATCGAGGTCTTCGATCTCGTGCGCAAGTCAGGCGACCCGGAGGTATGCTTCAACATCGAGACCAAGATCGATCCCAATCATCCCGAGGAGTCGCCTGGCCCCCAGCGCTTTGTCGACCTGCTGCTCAATCTGATTCAGGAGCAGAAGTTCGGCGACCGGGTGATGGTTCAGTCGTTCGACTGGCGAACATTGCAGTTGGTGAAGAAGCAGGCGCCGCACATCCCGACGGTCTATCTGACCCTGCAGAAGGGATCGGGAGCCACCAATTCGCTGGATAAAGCCACGGAGTGGACGGCCGGCTTCAATCCAGCCGAATACGGCCGGTCGCTACCGCGCACGATCAAAACGGCGGGAGGATCGATCTGGTCGCCTTATTTCGGCGATGTCGAGCCTGACGCGATTTCCGAATCCCACCGCCTTGGACTGAAGGTCGTGGTCTGGACCGTCAATAAGCCCGAGGACATCGCGCGGATGATAGATATCGGCGTTGACGGAATCATCTCCGATCGGCCCGATTTATTGCGCAAGGTCGCCGGCGAAAAAGGCATTGCCCTGCCCGCCGGCTACCCCGTCATGCCTTAAAGCGAAGCCGGGTAGCCACGACCTCTGGAGCGTGATTAAACGGTTTGAAGGATGAGACATTCGGGGCCACCGACGCACGTCGAGTTGTGCCGGCGAAGGCGGCGGCGTTCAACTACGCCGTCCGCCGCATAGATAGTGTGCTTGGTCGCGTTACGCGTTACGCGGCACGCACCGTACTGAGGAACTCGCCAACCTCATGCTTGAGGCGATTGCTGTCACGGGACAGCGATTGCGCCGCCGAGAGCACCTGGGAAGACGCCGATCCCGTTTCGCCGGCGCCGCGCTGGACGTCGGTAATGTTGCAAGAGACCTGCTGGGTGCCTTGCGCCGCTTGTTGCACGTTGCGGGAAATCTCCTGCGTCGCGGCGCCCTGCTCCTCCACCGCGGCTGCGATAGTCGACGAGATCTCCGACAGCCGCTCGATGGTGTTGCTGATCTCCTTGATGGCTCCCACCGAATCCTGGGTGGCCGCCTGGATGCCGGTGATCTGCTGGCCGATCTCGCCGGTCGCTTTTGCAGTCTGCTCGGCCAGCGCCTTTACCTCGGAAGCCACGACGGCGAAGCCACGCCCGGCTTCGCCGGCGCGCGCCGCCTCGATGGTGGCGTTGAGCGCCAGAAGGTTGGTCTGTCCGGCGATGGTGTTGATCAGTTCGACCACATCGCCAATGCGGGCTGCCGCTTTCGACAGCTCGCTGACCCGATCGTTAGTCTTGCGGGCCTGATCGACGGCCTCGCCCGCCATCCGGGCCGATTCCTGAACCTGACGGCCGATCTCGTTGACCGACGATGCCATTTCCTCAGTTGCGGACGCCACAGCCTGCACGTTGGTGGAAGCTTCTTCGGAAGCCGCCGCAACCGTCGTGGTGATTTCCTGGGCGCGCACGGCAGTCGCCGTCAAGGTGCTCGCCGAAGCTTCCAGTTCGGTCGAAGCCGAGGAGACGGTTTCTATGATCTCGCCTACGGCGCCTTGGAACTGATCGGCAAGTTTGATCATGTCCTGCTTGCGCTGCATTACGGCTCTCTGCTCAGCCTCCTTCTGCTCGGCTTCCATCCTGATCTTGGCTAAGCCGTTTTCCTTGAAGACCAGCGCGGTCTTGGCGACGTGCCCGATTTCGTCCTTGCGATCAGTGCCGTCGATGTTGATGTCGAAATGGCCTTCCGCAAGCGATTGCAACAGGTCGACGATCGCAGAGAGCGGCTTGGCGACACCATACTGACCGATCAGGAATCCCAGCATCAATCCCAGGACAATGCCGACGACCGAAGAGATGATCATCATGTGACTTGCCGATTCGTACTCGGCCGTGGAATCCTTGGCGAGACTTTCCACCCGATTATCCAGATCTTCCGCGACAGCCTTGATCTTGCTCTGCAATTCTTCGGCAGACGCGCGGCTCTTCAGGGCGGCGTCGCGCAACTGTATTGTCGTATCGCTGAGCTGAATGTCTTTGACGCCGTCGACGAGACGAAGGGTATTCTCCATATCCTTCTGATACGCTGCGAATGCCGCCTTGATGGCTGGCATCATCGCCCGCGCCTTCTCATCCTTGCTCTTTTCCAGATCGTCGACCCTTGCTTCGAACTGCTTGACATTGTCTTCGATAATCTTGCGCGCCACACTTCGGTTTTCCGGGCGAGGATCCAGTGCGCTGCGAAACTCGGCCCGGCTTATCGCCAACACGTTCTGTTTGGCACGTGCTGCGATCAACGATCGTTGAGCTGCGGCGCCCATATTGTCCGCATTCGCATTCAGCGATTTGAGTGCATTGGCGCCAACGAAAGTAATCGCCGCGGCCATGCCCCCCATCACCACGATAATAGCCAGAATTTTGGTCAATATCCGAAACCGCGAAAGAAACGACATTGCATAGTCCTTCGTTAACTGCCCAAGTGGCCTGCCGAAGTCACACCGCAAAAGCGCACGCGACAACAAGCGGTCCGGTTAAGTATCCCGGCGGTCACATTCCAAGATCGAAGGGTGGGATACTGGTAAGGTTATTATTGCTGGTTAATTTGCGATGCCGTAGAATTACGGTTCTACTAGAAGCTTTTAGAAACAATTTATACAACCTGCAGCGTCAGGCCCCCCGCATTGCTGTCCGCAAAACCAACGGGGTCGCGAGAGTTTGCCTTATTGACTGCGAATGGAGGCCGGCCCGGCGCGCCACTAATAGTGTCATCCTCACATGCAAATCCCCACCGGCCAACCCGGCGGGGATTTGCGGAAGAGTGACCGTGGTGTGGGGCACTTGCCGGAACCGTCAAAGGCGTGGGGGGCGTGTCAAAGTTCGCCGCAAAAATCCGGACAAGGACATTTTGCAGACAGCAAACTGGCGATCACCGATTATTCATCCTCTCGTATCCAGCGATACGCCGAGTTGATGCGCCTTGACCGCGGTCGCACCAACGGTTCGCTTCAACGCCTTGGAAATTCTGGCAACGCCGACTTTTTTCTTCGCCAGCGATTTCAATTCACGCACATCGGACGGGGTCCACGCGCGCCTGGTGGATTTTTTCTTCTTGGCCATAACGGCTCCTCTTTTTTTGAAAGCGCGCTTGTATCACACCGAAAATAATTAGCAATGCAATGAAGGTTGCGAGAGACTGGGTTGCAAGCAACATTCATCGAAACTAAAACTTCGAGGCATTCTTTGCCGCAGACATGACATTCTCGGTAATCTGCCGCATATGTTCGCCCGCGTTGGTAAACTGGCTCCTCAAAAATTCTGATTGAATTTGCATTGCTTCCTGAAGGTCGGTGGCATGAACCAGCTTGCGCGCATGATCGAATGCTGCCTTCATGTTATGCTCGGTGAAGGTGAGCGCCTGTTTTGCAGTTTCCGTGCCCGGAGTTGATACCGACGCCACCGATTTATTTGCGGCATCGAAAAACATTCCGAAAGCCTTTTCCGCTTGATCAACGGCTTTTTCGACCAAATCGCGCAGCTCCGCCGGCACTTCCAGTTTGGGTTCCGCCATTTCGTTTTCCTCCATTCTCGACGAGTTTATCACATTGTTGCAGCCGGGTCTTCTTACGAACGCGGCATGGCAGCTCGCTGAACCGGCTGATCGGGGCGGCGCGAGCCATAGTTTCGCCATTTGGCCTATCCCGCCTTTCGGGCGTTCGTTCAAAGTCCGATGCTTGCCGCACGCCATCTCAATGAAAATCTGTCTCTGCAACCCTGTTACAGGTGACAATGGGGCGACGGGCGATTACTACCAATAGGACGGGCCATCGCTGAAGGACCCATGGACGCCTCTCCCGAACTGCAACTGCAGAGCACAGCACCGCTGCTTCGCAAAAAGCGAAAGCGGTTCTCGTTTTTCATCCTGTTTGCCGGAATAGCTGTCTTCGTGGCCGCGGCGGGGGCGCTTTACTTTGCCCTGCGACCGGAAACTCTTCGCATTGCAGTCGGCCCGTCGAACAGCGATGACCAAAAGCTAATTCAGGCGCTGGCGGCGACCTTCACACGGCAGCGAACCGCGATCAGGCTCGCACCGATCCCGACCGACGGGCCGACCGAGAGTCTCGCACTCCTGGGAGCGGACAGGGCCGACCTCGCGGTGGCGCGCGCCGACCTCGATATGCCGGCCGACGCGCAATCGGTGGCGATCCTGCGCAAGAATGTCGTCGTGCTATGGTCGCCCTCGGGCCTTCCCGCCAAGCGATCCAAAAAAGCGCCAGTGCCCAAAATCAAGACTCTCGAGGATTTGGCGGGACATCGCCTCGGCGTGATCGGGACCACGAAGGCCAATGTAACGCTGCTGCGTGTCATTCTGAGCGAGTCCGGCATCGATCCCGAGAAGGTCACGGTGGTTCAGTTCTCGATCCAGAAGATCAACGAGATGGCGCGCGATACCTCGATCGACGCCTTCATGTCGGTGGGCCCGCTGGACAGCAAGATTACCTCGGAAGCCATCGCCGCCACCGCCCGCGAGCGAGGCGAACCAAAATTTCTGCCGATCGATGTCAGCGACGCGATCGCGCAGAAACATCCGGCCTACCAATCCGAAGAGATTCCGGGAAGCACGTTCAATTCGTCGCCCGCCCGGCCCGAAGACAAGATCGAGACCGTGGGAGTCAATCATCTCATTGTGGCACGACGGGAGCTGTCGGAGACTGCAGTGGGCGAATTCACGCGGCAGCTGTTCAGCGTCCGACAGGCTTTAGCCCGGGAGTTACCTGGAGCCGCCAATATCGCAACGCCCGATACCGACAAGGACGCCGCCCTGCCCGCGCATCGTGGCGCGGCGGCCTATATCGACGGGACGGAACGAACCTTCCTCGAGAAATATAGCGACTTTATCTGGGGCGGGCTGTTGCTGTTATCCGGCCTTGGATCCGCCGGCGCCTGGTTCCGCAGCTACCTAAGACGGGATGAAAAAGCCAAAAGCGTCGGACTGCGGGACCGCGTGCTGGCGCTTTCGGCGCTGGCGCGCGACGGCAAGTCCACCGATCAGCTGCGCGACATGCAGCGCGAAGTCGACGCCATCATCCGCGAAACCCTCGAAGCCTATGACGACGGCGCGATCGAAGAAGGCGATCTCTCGGCATTCGGCCTCGCGCTCGAACAATTCCACCGCGCGGTAGCGGACCGGCACGAAGCACTGGATGAGGTAGGTTAGACGAGGTCCAGGATCCGCAGCCGTTGATCGGCCGCGCCAAATGAACAAATCCGCAACGACACTCCGGCATCGACAGCACTTCCGGCATTCAGTGAATCGTGCTTCCTTGTATCGCCCCGCGGACTTCGCTCCTGCAGAGATGCAGGCAAGCGCCGCATCGACTTGAGCCCGGTGAACGCGAATGTGGGTCAATACACCTTTGCGATGACCCTCGCGAGGCCAGCCGCACGGGCCTGCGTTTGCCACAGACTTCCAGTCAGGTTCCCGGTAAGATCGCCGCCTCGTTGCATGATTTTGCAGAGGCGGCACCTTTATGACTGATGTTTCTCCGGTTTCAGGCACCGCGAAGACCCGTGGCTGGCCGTTGCTTCGCTCGCTTCAGGGATATCAGCCATCATACCTGACGCATGACCTGGTCGCGGGGCTTACCCTTGTCGCCATCGCCATTCCCGAACAACTCGCGACATCGCGGCTTGGCGGGTTCTCGCCGCAGATCGGATTCTTTGCATTTTTGGCCGGGTCGGTGGCGTTTGCCCTGTTCGGCAGCAATCGTGTCCTGTCAAGCGGCGCCGACTCGACCATCACGCCGATCTTCGCCGGCAGTCTCGCTCTGCTCGCGGCCACCGGGTCGCCCAATTATGCCGCGCTGGCCGGCGTCCTGGCGCTGATGGTCGGCGTCGTGCTGGTAGTCGGGGGCATCTTCCGGCTCGGCTGGGTCGCCGATCTGCTCTCGATTCCGGTGACCGTCGGATTTCTCGTCGGCATATCCATGCATATTCTGATCTCGCAATTGCCTGCGATCCTTGGGCTGCCGACGCCGGGCGGAGCGATGCTGCAGCGCCTTGCGACCTTGGCGGGACAATTATCGCACACCAACCCCTTTACGCTTTGCATCGGTCTTGGCGTGCTTGCCTTGGTCACGATCTGTGAGCGCGTCGACGTCCGCGTTCCCGGCGCTCTGGTCGGATTGATCGGGGCCGCCGCGGCGGTCGTAATCCTGGGGCTCGAAAACCGGGGCGTTGCGGTGCTCGGCAATATCCCGGTAGCGTTGCCGGCACTTGATATCCCCGACATCCCAGCAGCCCAGTGGCTGCAACTGGTGCCATTGGCGCTGATCATCGCCATCATCGTCATGGTGCAGACCGCGGCCACGACCCGGTCATTCGTGTCGGACAAGAACCAGCCGCCGGATGTCGACCGGGATTTTGTCGGTGTCGGGGCTGGCAGCATCCTGTCAGGACTGATTGGAGGATTTCCGGTCAATGCCAGCCCGCCGCGCACCGCGATCGTCTCGGAGACCGGCGGCCGATCGCAGCTCGCAGTTCTCGTTGCCGCCGCTATCATCCTGGGATTGCTTACTTTCGGAGGCTCGCTGCTGCGGCACGTGCCGCAGGCCGCGCTCAGCGGCATCCTGCTGTTCGTCGCGATGCGGATTATCCGCCTCAATCAGATCGTTGCAATCTATCGGCAGTCGATCGGCGAATTGGCGTTGGTCATTGCGACCGCCGTCGCGATTATTGTCCTCCCGATCGAACAGGGCGTTGCGATCGGGATCACGCTATCGCTGCTGCACGGCATCTGGAGCACCACCCGTGCCCGCGTCACGGTGTTCGAACGGGTGCCCGGCACCTCGATCTGGTGGCCGTCCAACTCGCACATCCGCGGCGAAACTGAACCCCATGTCGTCGTCGCAGGCTTTCAGGCGCCCTTGTCGTTCCTCAACGCCTATCATTTCCGGCGCGACGTGATGGCGTTGGTGCAGTCCCGGGCGCAGCAGCTTCATCTGATTGTGCTGGAGGCAACCGGTATCGTTGAGATCGACTTCACCGCAGCTCAAATCCTGAGCGACACGATCAAAGCCTGCCACTCACTGGGTATCGGTTTTGCGATTGCGCGACTGGAATCGGCGCGCGCTCAGGAAGCGATCGAGAAATTCGGCATCGATTCATTGCTCGAGAGCAAGCGCCAATTCCAAAGCGTGGAAGAAGCCATTCACGCATGCAACGGCGGAGCAAAAAGCCAACCGTCAAAAACCTGAGCGCGAAGGACTCATCTCAAACATCCTCACCGCACCGCAGTTGCATTTCGAGCAGAGCCATCGTTTGCAAGGTTCTGATGTCGCGCTCCCCCTGATTTGCATTCCGCAGAATGCTTTCGGCGATAGTCTGCACGCGCATGGCACTTACCGGATCCGGCAAGGTGGCCACCGCGCGCTCGAATGCCTGGTGCATTGCCTCAATCTGATCGGGTGAAAATGCGGCGTTTGAAAAATCCTTCATTTGAAAAATCCTTCATTTGCAAGTCCCGGTTCCCGGTTGGAAGTGCGCCTGCGGACCAAGTAAGCACGTTGCGGCAGGTTCCCTGAACACGAGGATTTTCAATCCGCGGGAAAGGTCCAGACGGAACTGACATCGGCAAGAATTCAGCAACATGCCGGAACGGTTCCTATTTCTCGATGTTTCCTGTTGGCGGTTTTGCGGAGGAAAGGTCCGATGACGTTCAACACAACTTCTTACCTGGCGGGTGTCGGCACCGTGGTGGTTATTTTATCAACGGGATTTGCCGGTGGCTACTTCCTGGCGAATCCGACCCGTATCGATCCTCCAAACCGATTGCAGCGTCTGGCGTCCGAAGATCACGACGCGAAGGGCTCGGCGATGAAAAAACTTGCATCGTCAACGGTCGTGGCGAAGCCTGAAGTTGCCGCGGCAACACCTGCGGGGCAGCCTCAAGCGGTCGCCGCAACGACTCCCGACGTACCAGCCGTTACGGTCGCCCCGACCACAACGGCGGTGGCGCAATCTGCTGTCCCGGCCGTCGAGGCCAAGGTTTCCGAGAAGGCTCCCGAGAACGCCTCCGCAGAGGAAAAGAACGCTTCCGTTGAACGGGCGAATTCAGACAGGTTCGATGCGAAGATGAGCGCCAACAAAGCCCACGCTGCCGATGCAAAGCCGGCGGGAAGAAGGAAGCGGAGCGAAGCAAGGAAGGTTGCCAGGCAACAGCGAAAACAAAGGGAACTGGAAGTCGCCACCTTCGCGGTCAGACGCTTAATCCACGATCGGAATGGGCCTGAAGTCGTTATTCGAGACCGGGACGCGCGGGATGTCGTCGTCCAGAACGATGAACCGGAAACCGTGACCCCCGAGACGCCTCGTTTCAACGTGTTCGATCGGTGACGTCCGCCGTCGCGGGAGGCACCAAGTAACCAAAACCACTACCTCCCAATGCGAACGATCTATCTGCAACGTCCCTGCCCGTGGCTTAGCTCCCTATCAGCCGGTCAGTGACTGTGCGGTGCAGTGTAGACTTCGTTGCGCCGCGGTGGATTTTTGCATGATCATCGCGATCACCGCGTCAATGATGCTGCTGATCGCGGTTCGCCGATAGGCCCAGCGCTCGTCCGCATCCGGCACGGCGATTACCATGGTGGCGTTGGCCTCGAACAGCAGCAGATCGCCGTTTGACGCCAGCCCGAAATCTACACCGGCATAATCAAGGCCGAGTTGGTCACGGATCTGTTCCAGCGCCGTCATCGCCGTATCGCCAAGCGCTACCCGCATGTCGCCGAGAAAAAGCGCCTCCTCTGCCCGATGATCCGGCTTATCCGCCATATCGGAGGTGAAATAATGCACCTTCCAATTTCGCGATATCGCCAGATGTAGCGGATAGATGCGGCCGCCGATCATCATCACCCGGTATTTCCGCGCGTTGCCGTCGCGGCCGCAGGCTTCGAGATATTCGATGACCAGCAGTTCGTCTCCGGGAAGGCCGCCTGCCGCCGCAGCTAATTCCGACGCCTTCTCGACAAAGATAAAATTTCGACCGGTGTGATAGCCAGGCGAGCGCAGCAGCAGCGGAAATGAAAACCCGAGATCTGCTACCGCGATGGCACCTCTTGGGCCGGCGAGCAGATCGCGCTCGATCGGGATCGTCTTCGGGGTTACCACGCCGGGCAAGAGACCGAGCCGAACGGCATTGTCGGTCCGGCCGGTCTTCATCACCAGCCGGGGATCGTTGATTACGGGCGCCGTCGTCCGGTCGATCAGGCGAACGGCTGCTTCGAGAGCGGGCTTGCAAAGATCGGCATCGCCGATGGCGTTGAAGATCAATTGATGCGGCGGCAGGGCCATCTGAGGGTCGAGATAATCGGTGACGATCACCGTCGTCAGAAACGTGCAATCATTCAGCAGGGCCGATGTCGGGATGTTACCCCCGCCCGACGACATCAGTTGCAGCAGCGTTATCGGCGGCCTGGTGCCGCGATAGGGCAAAGTCGAGACCGCGTGGCCCCGAAAACCCTGCTCGAAATGCCGCCGGGCTCCCTCCCGGTCGCCAATGTCGGCCAACACCGCGCCCAGTCCCTGGTGTGCTTCGGCGTGATCCGGATCGGTCCGCAGCACCGCTTCATAATGGTCGCGGGCTTCTGCGTATCGATTGGCACGCAACAGAAGATTGGCGAGGTTCACCCGCGCCATCGGATTTTGGGGATGATGCAGGATCGCCTCGGCATAGACCCGGCAGGCGGCATCGAAGGCGCCCATTTGGGTCAGCAACGTCCCGAACTCGTTCAGTGCACTGAAATTTTCCGGGACCCGCCGCAGGATATCGATGAAAACTTGCTGCGCTTCCGCCCGACGATCCAGCGCTCCCAGCAATACGGCCCGCTCGATTTCGGTCCCAATCGCGTCTCCGCTGGCGGGTTGACGGGCCAGCAGATCGTCGAGCTGACGGAGCCGGAACTCCTGCGCTAGCCGGGGCACCCAGCCCTGCTGCTTGGAGTCGTCGGGCAAGACAACGGCGGTGCGCTTCAGTCGGGTCACAATCCCAGCAAGTTCGGAGCCCGAATTCGGATGACCAAGCCTTGGCTCAAGTGGGGCTTTCAGGATCTCACTATCGGCTGATTCGCTAGCCGTCCGTATCGGCAATTTTCGAGTATTTTCGACGTTTTCCTGCCGGTATTGCGAGATGTTTCGGCCTGCACCTTGGAAATGGCCGGACACGTATGTTCCGACCTGCAAGGCCGGCGAATGCGGCGGCAACACTTTGTTTACCAAAAATCTTCATGGTTCGGTCACCTTCGCTAACACAGGCATAATTTCATGACCGCGACTGCGACGCCCGCCTCCTCCACGGGCTCCGAACCCGCAGGCTCCTCTGCCCAGCATTGGTTGCGGATCGGCCAGGAACATTACGCCGCGGGCCGGAATGACGAGGCTTTGTCCGCGTTCCAGCTCGGTCTCGCCGCCGTCGCGGCTCAGCCGGCGAACAACACATCGGCCGAAACTATCGCCGAACTACATTCCAAGCTCGGCAATGCCTGCATGGTCCGGGGCGATCGTGAAACGGCCGCTGCCAATTACAAAGCGGCGCTGCGGCTGATGCCAGGACTGACGGCGTGCTGGTGCAATCTCGGCAACATTCACGTCCAGACCGGAAAGCCACGTGATGCCATCGCCTACTACCTCGAGGCGCTGAAGCTCGATCCACGCCATTGGGCGACGCGCTCCAACCTCGTTCAGGCGCTGACGGCGACCAAACAATACATCATCGCCAAGGCATTGCTGCTCGAACTGCTCGGCGAACGGCCACAGGAAGCCGCACTGCTGCACCAGCTCGGCAAGGTTCACTATGAGCTCGAGGAAGTGCAAGACGCCATCACGTGTTTCGAACAGGCGATCGCCCTCAATCCACGCGACGCGGACAGCCTGTACTGGATCGGCGGCATCAAGCAGAGCTTCGGAGACAATGCGGCCGCTCGGGCCGCCTACGCCCAGGCTGCGCGGATACAACCGTTAATTCGGCGACCGGCGATCAAGTCACCACCGGATTTTCGCGTGCTGGCACTTTACGCACCATTCGGCGGCAACACCCCGACCGAATATCTATTCAAGGATGCCGATCATGACACCGATACCCTTGCCATCTTCAAGAACAATTCCTACGACCCCGAGGCCTTCAGGCAAGGTGTGGATGTCGTCGTCAACTTGATCTCGGATGTGGATCAGGCCGGCGCCATGCTGCCGCTCGCTGCGTATCTCGTCGAGCGTCTCGGCAAGCCGACCGTCAACGATCCCCGCAAAATCGAGCGCACCACTCGCGACATGGTCGCGGAATTACTGACGGGGATAGACGGCTGTCGGATACCAAAGATATGGCGCCAACAAGCCGGCACCGGGCTTTCGGTCGAAAGCCTGCGGGCGGCACTGCCGCAAGCTACATCCATTCTGGCCAGACCGGTTGGAACCCATGGCGGGGATGACTTCGACAAGATCGACGGGACGGAACAACTCGCAGCCTATCTGGCGAAGCCCGCCGAGACAGATCGCTATTTCATCGAATATGCCGACTATCGCTCGGCCGACGGTTTCTTTCGGAAATATCGCTTCATATTCGTCAACGGCGAGATACTGCCCTATCATCTGGCGATCTGCGATAGCTGGAAGGTGCACCACGTCAACACCGACATGGCCAATCAGGTATGGATGCAAGAAGAGGAAGCCGCATTTCTGAACGATCCAGCGCTGGTCTTCAATGAAAGGCATTACCAGGCGCTGCTTGCCATTCAACAGCGCATCGGGCTGGAATATTTCGGCATCGACTGCAGTGTGGATACCAAAGGCGAATTGCTGGTGTTTGAGGTCAATGCCTCGATGCTGGTACACGACGACAACGCCGAATTCTCCTACAAGGATCCGGCGGTTCGCCGTATCAAGGCGGCTTTCGCCTCGATGCTGGCAAGACTGGCAAAGTCCGGCGTCTGAAACGACGATTTGCGCGATCACGCGACCGACTTGACCAGCATCGATTTCCGCGAGCGGATTATTCCGAGGCCGAGTTCTTGCTGAGCAACCTCATCGCCTCCTGCACGGTCGATACGAACTGGGCGGGGAAGATGATGGTGGAGTTCTTCTCGACCGAGATCTCGGCCATGGTCTGCAAGGTGCGGAGCTGAAGCGCGACAGGGTGCTGGGTGATGATATCGGCGGCCTCTCCGAGTTTTACCGCCGCCTGATATTCGCCCTCCGCCGCAACGATCTTGGCGCGGCGTTCGCGCTCGGCCTCAGCTTCCCTCGCCATGGCGCGCTGCATGTTGTCGGGCAGCACGATGTCCTTGATCTCGACCGCCGTGACCTGCGTACCCCACGGCTCGGTGTGAAGATCAATGACATTCTTGATCTGCTCGTTGATTCCCGCCGTATTCGACAGCAATTCGTCGAGGCTGAAGCGCCCGACCACGTTACGCACCGTGGTCTGGCTGATCTGGCTGATCGCGCTGTAGACGTTCTCGATCGCAATCACGGCTTTCTCCGGATTGGTGATGTGATAATAAGCCACTGCCGCAATATCGATCGAGACGTTATCCTTGGTAATGATCTTCTGCGACGGAATCTGCATGGTGACCGTACGCAGCGATGTCCGGGTCATCTGCTGGAACGGCACGAAGATCGGCGTCAGGCCCGGTCCTCGCACGGCTTCAAACTTGCCGAGAAAAAATACCACACCACGCTCATATTGCTTGAGCACGCGAAGCGACATGACCAGGTAGATCGCAGCCGCAATGACGAGAAAAGGGATAAATGTCATGGCTTCCTCACGGGTTGTCTTGTCACGCTAGCAAATCAATGCCGCGCTACAATGTGATGTAGCGCATAGACGGCGCATCAGTATCCAACAACACCACCTCGAGCTGCGGCAGGCAAGCGATCAAATTCGCGAGCGACGTCAGCTACCGGGTCAAAGCGCCGAAAACTCCCATCCTGGCCAGCGTTGCAATAACCCACGGGCACATTGACCTTCTTCATCTTGACTATCCAGTTTTCGCGCCGGTCGCCTTTGAAAATTCCGTTCGGCGAGTTGCCGAACCTGCTCTGGTTCACGCCGGTGATGAGAATAAGTCATTCCATAGAAACCGCTCATCGCGACTGCGATGTCGAACAGCGCGACCTCGACATGCTGACCGCGGCCGAGCCTGTCGCGGGCGACCAGCGCCAGCAGAATAGTTACAAGCCGACATTCTCGCAGCCATATCGATCACGGGAAATCCAGTGCGCACTGGAGGTCCGTCCGGAAAGCCGTTCAATGACATGAAGCCGCTCTCGGTCTGCGTGATCGGATCGAACCCCGGGCGCCGGCGAGAAAATTCTCCACCACGACATCCGCCTTCGCGATCAACTCGCGCACGACCTCGCGTCCTTCCGGCTTGGAAAAATCAATTGCGATGCCGCGCTTGTTGCGGTTGAGGCTCAGGAATGCAGCGCTCTCGCCACCAATTTCCGCGTGCTCATAGTGGCGGGTGTCATCGCCACCTTCCGGATTTTCGATCTTGATCACTTCGGCGCTGAAATCGGCCAGCGTCTGGGTGCACGCAGGACCCGCGACGATGCGGGTGAAATCGACCACCAGCAGGGCATCGAGCGCGGTCGGTTCGCCCTTCGCGCGCGGCGTGCGCCCCAGCAATTGCGGCTTGGCGGTCATGATCAGCACGTCCTCTTGACGCGGGTCTTTTGGGATATGGGTTGACCCTGCGCCACCCAATTTTACGGGCTATCGCCGAAGCTTCACAAGAGCCGGCTCATTCTGAATGCACTCGGCAGCCACCCAAGCCGAACTTATTATCCGGGCTTTTCGGCCGGGGATATCCTCGCAGCCAGCACCATTCGGCGGTGATGAATCAAATTGTCGATCCGATGTGCGGCTGCAATCAAGGCATGCGCTTCCGATGCGCTTTCCTCATGGTCGGTGGCTCTCGCCAATTGAGCGTGGAGGATCGCATCGACCTCCTCCTCGATCGAGGCGAGTTCAGCCTCATTGTCAGTCTTTCGGATTCGGCCCGGCAAACCGCACAGCATATCCAGTGTCGCTTGCGCAGGGTCGATGGGTCGAACGCCGAGAAAGCGCCATGCGGCGGCAAATACCGACGCCATTGCACCGAGTACCATTGGCGTCAGATAGATCGCGTTTCCGTAGCGATCCATAAAGCTTTCTTCGGTCCCATTATAAAATGCAGCCGCGCCCGGATGCACAGCGATGAACGCATCGGGATCAGTGTCGGGCGCGGCGATTCCAGCCAGCAGCGGCTGCTCGCCGAGAAGGTCACGGCGCACGCTCATCAGGTTCTTCGTGAGTTCGGCAACCAAACTGGAGCTTAGGCGCTTGTTGGCCACGAGATAAAATCCCACCCTTAGCGTGGTGACGTCGTCCTCCGGAACTGGCGGCGCTCCGCGCAATGTGCCCTTGGGGATATCGAAGCTTTCGTAGGGCCCCTTGACTTCGGCGATCGCGCCGGCTGAATCGATCGGGATCAGGATCGGCGATGAATTCGGGCCCTCGCGAAACAGGCTCTTTACGAGGGTCAGGTATCGCTCGGTCAACGGCAGCACCAGCAGCAGCGCGCTCACTTCCTTGGTCTGAAGCGCGCGGCGCGTATCCAGCGGCGCGATATCCTTGAACATGACATTGGCGCGGCCGAGATCGTACTCCTTCTTCAATGCCTCGACGACGCGATGATTGATCTCGCCCCCTACCACGCCGACCGTGTGACCGCGCAACTTGGCGATGCTGGTGATCGTCGATCCCGGCGGCGCAATGATCATCACGACGCCATGCGCGGTCAGCGCGACGGTACGCGCCTGCTGCAGATCGCCAACATCGGCGCGCACTACGGCAAGGTCGACATTGCCCGCATCGAATGCCTTCGCCGCATCGAGCACACTACCGGCATTCTCGACCTTGAGCCTGATCCGTGCATCGGTCGTGGCGAGGCGGCTGGCGATGAGCGAAACGACTTGTTTTGCCTCGCCGTCCAGCGAGCCGACGGCAATGGTCAGCATCCGCGGCCGCATGTACAGTCGATATGAGATCAATCCCGCACCCGCGAGAATGCAAACCACGCCAATCAGCAGAATGGCGCGGACCCAGAACGGCAGGGCTATCTGCAGGCTTTTCATGATCTCCGCCGGGCAATCGATTCTGCCGCCAGTGTGGCAGATATCGGTATCCCTCGGCAGCGCCCGGGTTCGAAAAATTTTACGAGCGGATCGGAAAACCCCGACCGGGCAATCCGCCCATCCATGAAGCCTTGGTACCGAATCGGTCAGAGGAAAGGATTTCGATAAAGCAGCCCCTGCTCTTTTCCGCTTGGATCCAGTTCATTCATCCCGTGGCGTCATTTCGGAAACATCGCTACTTCACTGCTGCTTCTCCCAGAACGACAGCAGGCCCTGGGACGCCGAGCCGCCGATCACGCAGGGAATGCCGACCTCGACCTGACCGAGCGCCGCGGCTGAAACGCAGCCGAGCGCCACCGCGCCGACACCGACTTGCCCCCAGAAATCCAGATTACGTCGGCTATCGGAGCCCTTGGTCTTGAGTTCCTCCACCGCGGCAAGCGCATCCTTACGCACGGCGGCAAGTTGCACAGTATCAGCGGCTTCGACTACCTCAGTCAGCGGTGCTTTGACCGGGGCGGAAGCTTGGGCCAATTGGCCCCGGAGATACTCGCGCAAACCTTGATCACGCACGGCGTAACTCGCCAGCGTATAGCGCGCCATGCTGCCGACCGTCAGCTTGTCGACCGTGTCGCGGCTCTTGCTCCAGGGCAGCATCGAAATGATGCGCTGGATCGGAACGTGCGAGCCGGTAGCGAAATAATAGCCCCACAGCGTATCCAGCAGATCCTGGCTATTGGCAAAGGTGACTTTGGTGTCCAGCTTCTTCTCTTCCTTCTCAAAGGGATTGTGCGTGAATGCGCCGCGCAGTTTATCGAGCATGCCAGGCTTCGCCTCCTCCAACGGGATGTCGTTCAGCGTCGGCAGCGTTCCCGCAAGATAGCTGTCGATCATCACCTTCCGTCCAGGCATTCGCGGTTCGATTCTGCGCAGCAGATTGCGCCAGTCCGCAAGACCGGAATAGGCGATGGCACGGACGATCACCCATTGGTCTTCCGGCGGTATCGGAAAAAAGCTGTTCACTAGCTGCTCGGCTCTCGCCGGATTCGAGCCGATTGCGCCAGCAATGAACCCGAGATAGATGCCGGCATTCTCCGGCTCTTTGAAGGTCTGTGCGTGAAACAACACGCGCACCGCCGCCGGCACATGGGCGTAGTCGGGCTTGGCACGGTAGTTATAGATCCATGCCTGGACCACGCCGAGCGATGCGCGCGGATCGATCTCCGGTGAGGTCGCTGGGGTGGCGCAAGGAGAGACCGAAGGTATCAGAAGAAAAAGTGCAGTGACGAAAGCAGCGATACGCATGTGATGCTCCCACGTTCTCGCTTGCCAGCCGCGCAAGGAGGACGTTTTACGACAATTTTGCTAGCGGGCATTTGAAGCGGCACTACGACAAATCTTAGTTCGACCGGACCGGGACCGCGTCCAAATTGTGGCGACGTTAAAGATTGCCCGCAAGTCACCTTGGCACCGACATTATTTCGCCCCGCGCGGGCAATTCGATCCTGATCAGCCGAACAAGGGACAGGCGGGACGTATGAGTAAACCCGTGAGGCGGTCGCAGCATCGCTGCCGACCGCTGATCGCAGGCGCGCTGCTTGGCGCAGCGGTAACCCTTATTTCCTCGGCCGGTCATGCAAATGAAGCAATCGATGTCGAGGGCAATCGCCGCATCGATGCCGAGACTGTGCGCTCCTATTTCCATGCGACGCCTGACGGACACTATGACGCCGCGGCGCTGGATGCCGCGCTCAAGGCGCTAGTGGCAACCAATCTTTTCGAAAAGGTCACGATCGATCATGCCGGCGAACATCTGGTCGTGCATCTGACCGAGGCGAAAGTGATCGATCGGGTCGCCTTCGAGGGCAACAAGAAGATCAAGGATGAAGAACTGAAGGCTGTCGTCGAGTCCAAGCCTCGCGGTCCGTTGCAGCGGGCTTTGGTGCAATCCGACGCCAGCCGTATCGTGGAAGCCTACCGCCATGCGGGACGCGACGATGTCCGCGTGGTGCCTCAAATCATCGATCGCGGCAACGATCGGGTCGATCTCGTCTATGAGGTAACCGAAGGAGCAAAGACCACGATCCGGAAGATCAACTTCGTGGGCAACAAGGCCTTCAGCAACCGTCAGCTTGGCGCCATCATCAAGAGTTCGGCGACCACGATGTTGAGCTTTCTTACCGGCGGCGACGTCTACGACCCCGACCGCGTCGCGGCCGATCGCGAGCAGTTGCGGCTGTATTATCGCAGCAAGGGTTATGCCGACGTCAACGTAACCAAGGCGAACGCCGAATACGATCCAGCGACAAAAGGTTTTACGCTGACCTTCGTGATCGACGAAGGCCCGCTCTATCATGTCGGCGATATCTCGCTCGCCGGCAATGTACCGGGGCTCGATCCCGAGAACATGCGCCGCCTGCTCCTGATCAAGACCGGCGCCGTGTTCGACGGCAATGCGCTGGACAAGAGCGTCGAACTTGTCGGCGCCGAACTGGCAAAACTCGGCTTTCCCTTTGCGCAGGCCACGGCCCGCACCACGAACGACGCCGGAGCCCGTCGCGTCGACATCGCGCTGACCATCAACCAGGGCCCGCGCGCCTATATCGAGCGCGTCGAGATCCACGGCAATACCATCACCCGCGACTACGTGATCCGACGCGAGTTCGACATCGCCGAGGGCGACGCCTACAACAAGTCACTGATCGACCGCGCCGAGCGGCGATTGAAGAATTTGAACTACTTCAAGACCGTCAAGATCACGACCAAACCGGGTTCGGCCTCCGATCGCGTCGTGCTCGACGTCGAGGTCGTCGAGCAAGCGACCGGCGAATTCAACATTTCCGGCGGCTATTCGACCACTGACGGCCTGCTCGCCGAGGTCAAGGTCGGCGAGAACAATTTTCTCGGAACCGGCGACAAGCTGAAGGCTTCCGTCACCTGGGGCCAATACGCCCAGGGCGTCGACCTGTCCGCGTCGGAGCCGTATTTTTTGGGCACCAAGGTCGCGGCAGGAGTGGAGCTGTTCTACAAGATAACCGATTCCAGCCCCTACCAGTCCTATGGCAGCGACAGCTATGGCGCCGTGATGTCGCTGGGCACGCCGATCACCGATCAGCTCGGCGCGTCATGGCGCTATTCGATCTCGCGGCAGAACGTCACGCTCGACCCGGCCGAACTCGCCGGCGTCCCGTCGCTGCCGATCCAGCAGGCCGCAGCCGTCGGGCCGCAATGGGTCTCCTCCGTCGGCGATACCGTCAACTACAATACGCTGGACAACAACAAGCTGCCGACCAGCGGCGTCAGCTCACAGCTCAGCCAGGATCTGGCCGGCCTCGGCGGCGACGTCAAATTCCTGCGCACCACCGGGGATGTGCGCTACTACCAGTCGATCAACGACGATCTGGTCGGCATGGTTCGCGCCCAGGGCGGCTACATCGCGCCGTGGGGCGGCCAGCAGGTGCCGCTGATCGACAGCTTCTTCGGCGGCCCGTCGATGGTCCGGGGATTTGCCCCGAACGGATTCGGCCCGCGCGACCTCACGCCAGGCTCGACCATGGATAATGTCGGCGGCAGCATGTACTGGGCGACGACCGCCGAACTGCAGAGCGCGATCCCCGGCGTGCCGCAAGAATACGGCTTGCGGGCCTCGGCCTTTGTCGATGCCGGCAGCGTGTTTGGTTACGGCGGCCCGACCACCTTTTCAGGCCAGTCGATGCAACTCGCCAACGCCAATATTTTGCGGTCCTCGGTCGGCGTCGGCCTGACCTGGGGCTCGCCGTTTGGCGCGCTGACGGTCAACTACGCCGTGCCTGTCACCAAAGCTGCCTACGACGTGGTCCAGCCGCTCAGCTTCAACGCAGGGCCGTTCTAAATTTACTTCCGAACGCAAGAACCCAGAACCAGGAAGCTGTGATCGCTACAGAGGAACGCAGGCCCAGGCTGTGGAGGAGACCAGCGAAGCCTTGTATCCCATAAGGCAGGCCGGTTTCGACGACAATAACCAGATGCCATAGAGCACCACGACCAGCGCAACGCCAAACCCCAGCCGCAGTTTCATGTCCGCCTCCACTGCCTCGCGCCGCCGTCCGCCGATGGAACGAATGGCGATGATTTGCTACGCTTGCTTTGCCCGCTTCTCCGTCGCAAATCCATAGGCCAGCGCCAGCCGGTCCAGGCATTCGCGAAGCCGCTTCGCAAAATAGTCCAGCCAGCGCTGGCCGCGCAGCCCGCGCCGCTCGCTAATCTGCTCCATGGTCATTCCGAGAATCAGGACCTCGTGCACCAGGGCGGAGCCATCGGCGCCGAGTTCACGCTCGATACGGTTCAGGCGTAGCACGGCCTTGCGCTGCCCTTCCGTGATCGGCTCGCGGACCTGCCCGCCATCGACATATTCCCTTGATGGATCGATCGCCTGCGGGCCGCGCTCGGCCTTCTCCCAATCGTTCTGAAACGAACGCCCGCCTTGGAATTGCGCCTCGTCGATCTGCCGACGCGAGTGCAACCGTGCCAGAGGATCATTGCGCAGCGAGCGCAGCGTGACGATCTTGTCGCCGGGATCCAATCCCAGCGGATCATCGACTTCGACCGCTGCAACATCGGCGTTGCGCAAAAGATCTCGCGATCGCCGGTCGTGCAGTTTTGCGGGATTGTATGGTTTTCTGCGTTTCACCCGTGCCAATTTCAACTACTCCTTGCAGGTATGAATCCGGATATTTCCAAGCCCTCGCGGTTCATGCGGCTTCCACGACACGAAGCGCGGCAGCACTGGCGGGGCGTTGCGGCACGGGATCAGGGCCACGCGTCAGGTGAAAATGCGCGGCGCAATAACTTGAACTCCCATACTTGGGGCGCCCGCAAAAAGTGATGGCTTCACCCTCCCCGTCGCCGCCATAGGGGTAGCGGCAATCTCCGGATTCAAGCGCGAGCAGCGACAGATGAAGCGGATCAGCGTCGACGCAACGCAGTTTGGGCGCCTCAACCCGTTCGAAGAACGGTACCAACCATTTGGCCATGGCTTTATAGCGCTCTCCCAATTTATGCAGACTTTGCGGCTGGGCCCTCGGCGTCAACGCCGGTATCGATATCGGCGTTGTCGTCTCGCCCGGCCGACAAGCCGTTCCGAGTCCGAGACGTCTGGCGCGACCGATCGCGGCACAACGCGAATAGCTCGTATTGAATTCCGCGTTGATCGCGCGCGCGATCTCGGCATAGGACATGCCCAGGGCAAAATACTTCCGCAGCGCGTCCGAATGCGCGGGCGGCCAGTTCGTCGATTCCATGCTTTTACCTGCTCTTGCCGCCGCCCGCGGCACCTGTACAATTTCTGATATTCAGAAATAAATGTCAAGCTTGATTTCTGATAATCGGAATTGCTATAATTTCTGAAATTCGGAAAGATGGCGCATGCTGGACATCAAGCTGATCGAGCGTGGACTGGAAAAGCCGGGCAAGACCAAGGGCGGTCTGGCGACGGCGATGGGCGTCCGTCCGGGCGCGGTTTCCGAAATCCTCTCAGGGCTGCGGCTGATCAAGGCATCCGAAATTCCCTTGATCATCGATTATCTCGAACTGAATTCAGTGCCGATCATGGGCCGGGTGGGCGCCGGCGCCTCGATCGAACCGGAGCACGAGCAAGTGCCCCCGGAGGGCCTCGGCGAGATCGAATTGCCGTTTCCGATCGCGGAAGAGACCGTCGCTTTCGAGGTTTCAGGCGATTCCATGCTGCCAAAATACGAGAATGGCGACATCATCGTGGTTTACCGCGAGCAGCGGCATCCGCTCTCGAGCTTCTACGGCGAAGAAGCCGCGGTGCGACTGAAGACCGGCGAGCGTTACCTGAAGACCATCGAGCGGGGAAAATCCGCGAGCGTCGTCAACCTCACCAGTTTCAACGCCAAGCCGATCGTGGGCGTCAAGCTGGAATGGATCGGGGAAATCTGCGTCACCCTGCCAAGGGGGCAAATCGAGCGGCTGCGGGCCAAGGCCGCCGCCCGGAGTCGCCGGGCGGCTAGGGGCGGCACGAAGTGAGCAAGATCGGGTGATTCTCTCGCATTTCGCGGGATAGCCGCCATGCCCCTGTTCGTCAGATTCTGATTTTCAGAATTTATGCTTGACTTTTTTCTGATTTTCAGAAACAATCGGCGCCATGCAATATTTCGTCGTGATGATCGACTATGGCCGGCGCGGGCGCGAGGCCATTGTTGATCCCGAGATTACCCGCCGCGAGGTAATCTCCCGCGTCGCCTCGGGCGAATACAAGAATATCAGCTTCATTCACGAGATCGCCGGTTTCGCTGTCGAGGATATCACCGCCGATATTCTGGCGGAGGCCGCGCGGCCCGAAATTCCGACCGGCACAAATTTGCAGGCCAGCCGCTTCGACCATGCCCGCGATCTGCGCAAGCATGAGAGCGTGTAACGGACGCTGAATGAGGCGGATCGGCCCGACCTCAACCGTTGCCGCCGAACTTCGTTTCCATCGCCCGGCGCGTCTTCACGGTCTCGTCATTGGCGTCGATCTCGACATCGCTCCAGCGCACTACGGCTCCGCGGGCGACGGGGTTCTTCAGCTTTAGCCGGTGTGCCAAGCCGATCGGCAACGCGCCGGCGGAAAGGCTCGCGGCGGCTGGCATCAATTTGCCCGACACGGTATAACCGCCCTCGCCATCCAGCATCTCGCCGGTGCGCAAGGCACGCTTGGCGACCGCCACGGCGTCGCCGCGAAAGCCATGCGGCTGTCCGGTCGGCTCCCCGCGCAGCGCCGCCGAGAGGATCGAGATGTTCAGTTCAAGCCCGATCAGATGATACGGTTTGTACATCGCAGCGTACCGCCCGCTGTCTTCGACCACGCCCGCCGCCTCGCCGCCCAGCCCGCTCGGCAACTGGACTGGATACACGCCGGCGCGGTTGTAGATGTCAACAAAGTTCAGCCCGATCGCGGTATGGCGAATGCGCGCCTCGCCCGGACCGGGCTTGCCGAGCTTGACCTCCTCCCAGACCAGAACCTCGGGGCCACCGGTTTTGTGAAATCGGATCGCATGGGTCATGGCGTTGCTCCCTCATTGTTGTTAAAGAAGGGCGCGTTGAACGGAGGCTATCGCGTGGCAAACCTGATTACAGCATGTTAACGGCCTTTCGAAGTATTCCCGCCACATGGATGTGTCTTGTTCCAATGGCGACCCCCTCCGGAGAAATGCGCAATGCCCACCGCTGCCTTCCCACCTAAGGCCGCGCTGATATCGCTGGCGACCTCTCTCCCTCCCAACGTATTTTTGCAGAAGGATGTTCTCGCCGCAGCGTGGGAGGTGTTCGGATCCCGGCTCCCCCAATTCGAAACGCTTTCGAGCATTTTTTCCAACACCGGCATCATCAAGCGCCATGGCGTCAAGCCGTTCGACTGGTATCTCGAACGGCGCGGCTGGCCGGAACGCACCGCAGCCTTTCTCGAAGGCGCCGACGCGCTATTTGTCGATGCCGCCGAAAAGGCGCTGGCGAGCGCACAACTCTCCGGCAACGACATCGACACCGTCGTCACCGTCTGCTCCACCGGTATAGCGACCCCGAGCCTGGAGGCCCGTGTCGCCGGCCGCCTGGGATTTCGGTCCGACATCAGCCGTGTGCCGGTGTTCGGCCTCGGCTGCGGCGGCGGGGTATCGGGCCTGTCGATCGCGGCGCGCCTGGCCCAGGCGCGCCCGGGCACCAATGTGCTTCTAGTCGCGATCGAGCTCTGCTCGCTGGCGCTTCGGCTCGACGAATTGACCAAGGCTAACATCGTCGCTACCAGCCTGTTCGGGGACGGTGCAGCCGCGATGATCCTGCGCGCCGGCGATGGGGGCGGCACCCAGATCGAAAATTCAGGCGAACATTTGTGGCCAGGCACGCTGGATATCATGGGCTGGAACGTCGACCCCGAAGGCTTTGGCGTGATCTTTCAGCGCACCATCCCGGATTTCGTCACCGCCAATTTCAGCCCCGCCGTGGCGCAGATTCTCGCGAACATGGGGCTGACGATGGCCGATATCGATCGCTTCATCTGCCATCCCGGCGGCGCCAGGGTCATCAACGCACTGGAGACTACGCTGGCACTGCATCAGGGGGCGCTCGACCATGAGCGGCAGGTGATTGCGGACTGCGGCAATATGTCGGCGCCGACCGTGTTGTTCGTGCTGGAGCGTGCGCGCAACGCCGGGCTGCCGCCGCGTTCGCTGCTGACCGCACTCGGACCCGGCTTCACCGCAAGCTGCGTCACATTGCGACACGCCGCTTGACCTTGGCCGAACTCATTCTCGGGCTGGTCACGCTGCAGCGTGGCGGCGAGCTCATGGTGGCCCACCGCAATACCCGCAAGCTGCTCGCGCGCGGCGCCATCGAGTTGGCGCCGGGGCATTATCCGCTGATCGTTGCGGTGCATGCGGGCTGGCTGATGTCGTTGTGGCTGTTCGGACGACACCAGGATGTGAACGTCATTGCGCTCGCTGCCTATCTTGCCCTGCAGGGCTTTCGCGGCTGGGTATTCTGGACGCTGGGTGCGCGATGGACGACGCGGATCATCATTGTACCCGCTGAGCCGCTAGTCTCAGCCGGTCCCTACCGATACCTGTCACATCCCAATTACGCGATCGTCGCTTGCGAGATAGCGGTGCTTCCGCTGACGCTTCACCTTACCTGGATTGCGGTACTCTTCACGATCCTCAATGCTGCGGTTCTTGCCGTCCGCATCCGCACCGAAAACCGCGCGCTCGCAGCGTCGCGCGAGATGACCACGGCGAATGGTTCCTGAACGGAGTGGCCAATCTCGCGCACGACCTTAGTGGCTGCGGCGGTACATCGCCGGATATTCCGCCTACTCGCTATCCACCAGCGTCCGTTCGCCGTGAGTCAGCCGACGACCGCCGGCACCGAGCGTCAGACGGCCGGAATATGTTTCAATGTACATATGTCAGACATCGCAACCGCATCGATCCGATGCTCGATCGCGAGCATTTCCTCCAGCGTCTTGAAATGCGCAACGCCGCCAATCAAGGCATTGCGATCCACGATCGCGGCAAGCTCGGCGCCTTCGGTGACCGACAATGCGGAGGTGCTAGTCCTGGTGATCTTTCCGACGCCGACGATAGCGACACGAATGGCCACGGCAGCATGTTTTTCCGCTTTCGAGAATGGCGCCAATGGTACTATTCCCGTCGCCGCATCAGCGGACCGAGACTATTGCAAACGCAGCGAAGTCGATCGAACCGCGAGTGCGGTGGCTGCGACAAACGACGCAGGAAATTTGGCGGGATAAATCCGGCGAGCCCGCATTGATATGCAGCGAGCGAACGCCTCTTGACCATCGAGATCGGGTAAGTCGTCGCCATCGAACACGACAGCACGGGAAAATTGCGCTCTGTGAGTGGCCGACGCCCGACAGAACACGCTGAGCCGAGGACTCCGTGAGATTCCTGCCGAACTCATAGTTCAAGGCAGCTTGGCGAGCAGCGCCAAGGCATTGACCTCCTTCCGACACACCGTGGTCATGTTGGCCGGAACCGGCAATCTCTTGCGAATAAGGCGCAGATCCGCTGGCGCGAGGTGCGGTACAGACCTAGAATTCTTTCCGATTATTAATGCGATAACCGCGATTGGAAGCCTTCCTTTCCGTCCCTGAGCAGTTGCGAAATATCGTTCAAAACGCCTACAATGATTGGCCCGTCACGGTTTGTTTCAGCGACCTCATGCCCGACCGGCTACGCAACAAAGAGGCCCGCGAATGAACGAAAAATCGGTGATGGAAGGTTCATGAATCAGCCCATCAAACCTCCCCAGGAAGCATCGTCTCAGACCACATCGCAGCGCGGCGACAAACCGTTCGGCGGACCGCCGAAGCCGCGCTCGGCGTGGCGCTTTGTCGTGACCTGTCTGGTGCTGCTATTGATCGTCGCCGCCATCGTCTGGTGGAGCAAGCAGCAGGCCGCACCCGAACGGCAGGGGCGCAGCGGGCGCAATGCCGTCCCGATGTCGATCGTGCCCGAGACTGTCGGCAAGGGCGACATCGGAATCAACCTCAATGCGCTGGGCACCGTCACCTCGCTCGCGACCGTGACGATCCGCAGCCAGATCAGCGGCTATCTGCTCAAGGTCGACTTCAAGGAAGGCGATGAGGTCAAGAAAGGCGATCTGATCGCGGAGATCGATCCACGTCCGTACGAGGCGACGCTGGCGCAAGCCAACGGCAATCTGACGCGCGACCGGGCGCTGCTGAAGGGCGCGCAGGTCGATCTGACGCGCTATCAGGGGCTCGCCGCGCAGAACGCCGTGCCGCGCCAGACGCTCGACACGCAAGTAGCCCTGGTCGCGCAATATCAGGGCACGGTGGAAGCCGACACCGCTGCGGTCAACGCAGCGCAGGTCAATCTGCAATATTGCCACATCCTGTCGCCGCTCGACGGCCGCGTCGGCCTGCGCCAGGTCGACCAGGGCAACTACGTCACGCCGGGCGACACCAACGGCATCGTCGTCATCACCCAATTGCAGCCGATCAGCGTGCTGTTTACGGTGCCCGAAGACAATCTGCAGGCCATCTCGAAACGGCTGCAGAGCGGCGCGGTTCTGCCGGCTACCGCGCTCGATCGCAGCGGCGCCAGGAAGATCGCCGAGGGCACGCTGCAAACCTTCGACAGCCAGATCGATCAGACCACCGGAACCATCAAGCTGCGCGCGCAATTTCCGAACGAGACGAAGGCACTCTATCCGAACCAGTTCGTGAATGTGCAGCTGCTGCTCGACACCCACAAGGACGTCACCACAATGCCGACCGCGGGCGTTCAGCGTGGCGTGCCCGGCACCTTTGTCTATCTCGTCAACGCCAACAATACCGTTTCGGTACGCAAGGTTGAACTCGGCGTCACCGACGGCGACCGCGTAGAGGTTCGCTCCGGATTGCAACCCGGCGACCGCATCGTGGTCGACGGCGCCGACAAGCTACGCGATGGCGCCAAGATCAATGTGCGGACGGAAGCCTCCCCGGATCCGAACGCGCCTGTAGTGGCTCCGAATAGCGCGGCTCCGGGTGGACCGGAAGGAGAAAAACACGGCAAGAAGCGGCATTCAGACAGACAGAAGCAGGATAGCGAACAGAAAAAACAAGACGACGGACAAAAGAAATGAGCCCGTCGCAACCGTTCATCCTGCGGCCGGTTGCAACCACGCTGCTGATGATCGCCATCATGCTGTCCGGCCTGCTGGCGTTCAGGTTCTTGCCGATCGCCGCCCTGCCCGAAGTCGACTACCCGACCATCCAGGTCCAGACCTTCTATCCCGGCGCCAGCCCCGACGTCATGACGTCGTCGGTGACCGCGCCGCTGGAAGTGCAGTTCGGCCAGATGCCGAACCTCAACCAGATGAGTTCGATCAGTTCGGCCGGGGCTTCCGTGATCACGCTGCAGTTCGGTCTGACGATTTCACTCGACGTCGCCGAACAGGAGGTGCAGGCCGCGATCAATGCCGCCGGCAATCTGCTGCCCGCCGACCTGCCCGCGCCGCCGATCTACGCCAAGGTCAACCCGGCTGATGCGCCGATCCTGACACTGGGATTGACGTCGAAGACCATGCCGCTGACGCAGGTGGAGGATTTCGTCGACACCCGGCTGGCCCAGAAGATCTCCCAACTTCCCGGCGTTGGTCTCGTCAGTATGTCCGGCGGCCAGCGCCCGGCGGTGCGGATTCGCGCCGACATTCGCAAACTCGCCGCCTACGGGCTGAACATCGACGATCTGCGCACCACGCTCGGCAACGCCAATATCAATACGCCCAAGGGCAATTTCGACGGCGCGATGCGCGCCTACACCATCAATGCCAATGACCAGATCCGCAATGCCAGCGACTACAAGTCGCTGATCGTCGCCTACAAGAACGGCTCGCCGGTGCGGCTCAGCGATGTCGGCGACGTCATCGACGGCGCGCAGAACGACAAGCTCGGCGCCTGGATGAACGAGACGCCGGCGATCATCCTGAACATCCAGCGCCAGCCCGGCGCCAACGTCATCGCGGTGGTTCAGGGCATCAAATCGCTGCTGCCGCAATTGCAGGCTACCTTGCCTTCCGCGATTGACCTCAGCATCCTGACCGACCGCACCGTGACCATTCGCGCCTCGGTGCAGGACGTTGAATTCGAACTGGCGCTTGCCGTTGTCCTGGTCGTGCTGGTGATTTTCGTATTCCTGCGCAACGCGCGCGCGACCCTGATCCCCAGCCTCTCGGTACCGCTGTCGCTGGTCGGCACGCTGGGGGCCATGTATCTCTTCGGCTTTAGCCTCAACAATCTTTCGCTGATGGCGCTGACCATCGCCACCGGCTTCGTGGTCGACGACGCCATCGTGGTGATCGAGAACATCTCGCGCTACATCGAAGAAGGCGAACGGCCGTTGCAGGCCGCCCTTCGCGGCTCCGAGCAGATCGGTTTCACCATCATTTCGCTGACGGTATCGCTGATCGCGGTGCTGATTCCGCTGTTGTTCATGGGCGACGTGGTCGGCCGGCTGTTCCGCGAATTCGCCATTACGCTGTCGGTCACGATTCTGATTTCCGCCGTGGTGTCACTGACCCTGGTGCCGATGGCCTGCGCCAAGCTGCTCAAGCCCGAAACGGAGACGCATGAGAACGCATTTCAGCGCTACAGCCGCGAGGGGTTCGACAAGATCATCGAGATCTACGGCCACGCGCTCAACTGGGTGCTCGATCGCCAGACCTTCGTGCTGTTCATCGCGCTCGGTACGTTCGTATTGACCGCCGTGCTCTATATCGTGATCCCCAAGGGTTTCTTTCCGCTGCAGGATACCGGCGTGATCCAGGCGATCTCGGAGGCGCCACAATCGGTGTCTTACGCCGCGATGGCGGAGCGTCAACAACAGCTCGCCAGCATCATCCTGAAAGATCCGGAGGTCGAGAGCCTCTCGTCGTTCATCGGCGTCGATGGAACCAACACCACGCTCAACAGCGGGCGCATCCTGATCAACCTCAAGCCGTACGACCAGCGCAAATCCAATATTACGACGATCATGCGGCGGATCAAGGGCGCGACCGCTTCGCTGACCGGCATCAGCCTGTACATGCAACCGGTGCAGGACCTGACCATCGAAGGCACCGTCAGCCGTACGCAGTACCAGTTCATCCTTCAGGATGCCGATCCAGCCCAACTGGCCGAGTGGGCGCCAAAACTCGTCGACAAGCTGAACACCCTGCCGCAATTCTCCGACGTGGCCAGCGATATCTCGGCCTACGGACTCTCGGTGTTCGTGCAAATCGACCGCGACCAGGCGGCCCGTTTCGGCATCACGCCGGCCACCATCGACAATGCACTGTACGATTCATACGGTCAGCGCATCGTCTCGACGATTTTCACCAACTCGAACCAGTACCGCGTGATCCTCGAGGCCGACCCGACTCTGCAGACCTCGCTCGATTCACTATCTTCGATTTACTTGCCCTCGTCGGTTGGCGGCGCTCCGGTGCCGCTGGCGGTGATGGCGAAGATGCGGACGGAAACCGCGCCGCTCCAGGTTTCACATCTCGGGCAATTTCCGTCGGCGACCATCTCGTTCAACCTAGCGCCGGGCGCCTCGCTTGGCGAAGCGGTGAACGCGGTGAAGCAGGCGCAGATCGACATCGGCCAGCCGCCAGGCGTCATCACCAGCTTCCAGGGCGCAGCCCTGGCATTCCAGTCGTCGTTGTCCAACCAGCTTTTCCTGATCCTGGCCGCGATCGTCACCGTCTACATTGTGCTCGGCGTGCTGTACGAGAGCTTCATCCACCCAATCACGATCCTCTCGACCCTACCGTCCGCCGGCGTCGGTGCGCTACTGGCGTTGATGGCCGCCGGCAACGATCTGACCATCGTGGCGATCATCGGCATCATCCTGCTGATCGGCATCGTCAAGAAGAATGCGATCATGATGATCGACTTCGCGCTCGACGCCGAGCGCAACGAGGGCAAGCCGCCACGCGAGGCGATCTACCAGGCCTGCCTGTTGCGGTTCCGGCCGATCCTGATGACGACCATGGCCGCGGTTCTCGGCGCATTACCCTTGATGATCGGCACGGGCGCCGGTTCCGAGTTGCGGCATCCGCTCGGCATTTCCATCGTCGGCGGCCTTTTGGTCAGCCAGATGCTGACATTGTTCACCACGCCGGTGATCTATCTCTGGTTCGACCGCCTTGCGATCCGATTTTCCTTTCGCACGCGCGAGGCTGGCCCCGCGAATGAACTGAACTGAGACTCGAGCCGTGTGATGGGTCCCTCAACTCCCTTCATTCGCCGTCCGGTCGCAACGACCTTGCTGACCTTCGGGCTTGCAGCGGCGGGCGCTGTGGCGTTTTTCAAGCTGCCGGTCTCGCCGTTGCCGCAGGTCGACTTTCCGACCATTTCGGTGCGGGCGACCCTGCCGGGTGCGAGTCCGCAGGACGTCGCAACCACCGTTGCCAGTCCACTCGAACGCCATCTTGGGCAAATCGCCGACGTTACCGAGATGACCTCGAGTTCTACGGTAGGCGGAACCCGCATCACACTGCAGTTTGGACTGAACCGGAATATCGATGGCGCCGCGCGCGACGTGCAGGCGGCGATCAACGCAGCCCGAGCCGACTTGCCGACAAGCCTGCGGACCAATCCCACCTACAAGAAGGTCAACCCGGCGGATGCCCCGATCGCCATCCTGGCATTGACCTCGGATACGATGACGCGCGGCGAGGTCTATGACGCGGCATCGACCGTGCTGGCGCAGAAGCTCTCGCAAGTCGAAGGCATCGGTGAGGTCGTTGTCAGCGGCAGCTCGCTGCCGGCCGTGCGCGTCGATCTGATCCCGCAGGCGATCTACAAATACGGCATTGGCCTGGAAGACGTGCGCGCCGCGCTCGCAAGTGCCAACGCCCACAGCCCGAAGGGCGGCATCGACGTTGGCGATCAGCGTTATCAAATCTATGCGAACGACCAGGCCAACAAGGCCGTCGACTATCAATCGCTGATCGTGGCCTATCGCAACGGCGCGGCGGTACATCTTTCCGACGTCGGCGAGGTCACCGACGGGGTGGAAAACCTGCGTAACGCCGGCCTTGCCAACGGCAAGCCGGCCGTTCTGATCATCCTTTATCGGCAACCGGGCGCCAACATCATCAGCACGGTGGATCGGGTCAAGCAGTTGATGCCGCAATTGCAGGCTTCGATTTCGCCCGCGATCGAAGTCAACCTGGCAGTCGACCGCTCGACCACCATTCGCACCTCGCTGCACGATGTCGAGCGTACGCTGGTGCTTGCCGTATTGCTGGTGATCATCGTGGTGTTCGCCTTCCTGCGGAACCTGCGCGCCACGTTTATTCCAGTCGTGGCGGTATCGGTGTCGCTGGTGGCGACCTTCGCGGCGATGTACCTGATCGGCTACAGCCTCGACAATCTCTCGCTGATGGCGCTCACGGTCGCTACCGGCTTCGTGGTCGACGACGCCATCGTCGTGCTCGAAAATGTCACCCGCTATATCGAGGGTGGGTTGTCACCGCTGGAGGCAACGCTGAAAGGCGCCAATGAGGTGGCCTTCACCGTGCTGTCGATGAGTATCTCGTTGATTGCCGTGTTCATCCCGATCCTGTTGATGGGGGGGATCGTCGGCCGGCTGTTTCGCGAATTCGCAGTGACGATCTCGATCGCGATCCTGATCTCGCTCGTGATCTCGTTGGCCACCACGCCGATGATGTGCGCGGTATTGCTGCGCAGCGAGGCTCGCCGGGAACACGGGCGACTGTATCAGGTCAGCGAACGTTTCTTCGAGGGAATGCTGAATCTCTATCGGAGGAGCCTGACCACGGCGCTGCGACACCCAGCGACGATGATGCTGATCCTGGTGGTCGTCCTTGGTCTCAATTTCTATCTTTACAGCGTTATCCCGAAAGGCTTCTTCCCGCAGCAGGACACCGGCAGGATGATCGGCATTATCCAGGCCGACCAGAGCATTTCGTTTCAATTGATGCAGCAGAAACTGACGCAGTTCGTTTCCATCCTCAAGCAGGATCCCGCAATCGACACCGCCGTCGGATTCACCGGTGGTGGCCAGACCAATTCCGGATTCATGTTCGTTTCGCTCAAGCCGCTCAGCCAACGCGGCATCTCCGTCGATGGCGTAATCGGAAGGTTGCGGCGCAAGTTGGCGGCGGTTCCGGGCGCGACCCTGTTTTTGCAGGCGGTACAGGACATCCGCGTCGGCGGCCGCGCCAGCAATGCGCAGTATCAATACACCCTGCAAGCTCCCTCCCTGGAGGAGCTCAACGAATGGTCGCCGAAGATCGCAGCCGCACTGCAGCGGGAAACCGCGACCCTCGCCGACGTCAACAGCGACCAGCAGAACAAGGGGCTCGAATCCAACCTCGTCATCGACCGCGATGCCGCCGCACGACTCGGCGTCACCGTCAGCCAGATCGACAACACGCTCTATGACGCGTTCGGCCAGCGCCAGGTATCGACGATCTATGTTGCCCGCAACCAGTATCACGTGATCATGGAGGTGGCCCCGCGCTTTTGGCAGAATCCGGAGACGCTGAAGGACGTCTATGTTTCGACGTCGGGCGGCTCGGTTGGCGGCTCACAGGCAACCAACGCGGTGGCGGGCACGGTCGCCGCCCCGGGGCTATCGTCCGCCCCCACCTCCGCCAATGCGCAGGCCGCGCGAAATCTTGCCACCAATTCGATCGGCGCGACCGGCAAGGGCGCAGCTTCGACCGGCTCCGCGGTCTCCACCAATCAGGAGACGATGATTCCGTTGTCCGCGGTCGCCGGTTTCACGCAAGGCGCTACGCCCCTTGCGGTCAATCATCAAGGTCTTTTGGTTGCCACCACCATTTCGTTCAATTTGCCGCCCGGTGTGGCACTGAGCGACGCCGTCTCCACTATCGAATCCACCATGAACAAGATCGGCGTGCCCGCGACGGTCCGCGGCTCATTTCAGGGCGCCGCAAAGGTCTTCCAGGATTCGCTTAAAAATCAGCCGTTTCTGGTGCTGGCGGCGCTGATCACGATCTATATCGTACTGGGCGTACTCTACGAGAGCTACGTGCATCCGCTGACAATCCTGTCGACGCTGCCGTCCGCCGGCGTCGGCGCGCTGATCGCCCTCATTGCTTTCCATACCGAGTTCAGCATCATGGCGCTGATCGGAGTCATTCTCCTGATCGGCATCGTCAAGAAGAATGCGATCATGATGATCGATTTCGCGCTGGATGCGGAACGCAGCCGCGGACTCAGCTCCCGCGACGCGATCTACCAGGCGTGTCTGCTGCGCTTTCGGCCAATCATGATGACGACCATGGCGGCCATGCTCGGGGCATTGCCGCTTGCCGTCGGGATGGGCGAAGGCGGCGAATTGCGGCAGCCGCTCGGCATCGCGATCGTCGGCGGCCTAGCCCTTAGCCAGGTGCTGACGCTCTATACGACGCCTGTGATCTATCTGTACCTCGACCGTTTCCGTCTCTGGGGCCAGCGGCGGCGGGGTGGCAGCGCCGGAGCTGTAGCCCGGCTGCAACCGGGCGAATAAATGTCAACAACTCTCCCCATGACAGACCTAGCGCCGGAACGGCCCCTGTGCGATGCCGAGTCCATGGGCAAGGTTGCGCGCAGGTTTGGGATTCTACCCGTGCGTCGGGGGATACGCGTCGCACTGGCGCTTGTCGCCCTGTTGCTGGCCCCGGCGCTGTCCGGCTGCATCCTAGGCTCTGAACGGCCGGCACTCAATCTTGAGGTTCCCTCAGCCTATCGTGAAGCGTCGCGGCGCTCGGCTGATGCCGCCGTGCCAGCGCTGGACTGGTGGCGCGGTTTCCACTCGAAAGAACTGACCACGCTGATGGAAGATGCGCAGGTCTTCAATCTCGATATTGCGGTAGCCATCGCCCAGATCGTCCAGGCCGACGCCCAGGTCGGTGTTTCCGGGGCGCCGCTGTTTCCATCGATCACGGGAACGGCAACGGCGGAGCAGCAAAAGGTCTCGACCGCGACAGCGGGCGGCGGCTCTGGCGGGGCCGGCTCTGGCGGGGCCGGCTTGGGCGGCGGCGGCTCGTTTGGCGGCAGCAGCTCGACCTTCTCGAATTACAATCTTGGCCTCTCCGCGAGCTACATGATCGACTTCTGGGGCAAGAACCGCGCCACATTGTATGCTGCTGAAGAAAGCGCGACGGCCGCCCGCTATAACCGTGAAGTGGTGACGCTCACGACGCTGGTCGCCGTCGCCAACAGCTACTTCCAGGTGCTGGCGGCGCAGGACGAGTTGCGCGTCGCGCGGCGCAACCTCGCCGCCGCCGAGCGCATCCTGACGCTGATCAAGCAGCAATTCGCCGGCGGCACGGCCTCGCAGCTCGATGTGTCGCAGCAGGAGGCGCTGGTCTCCACCGAGCGCGCGACGATCCCGCCGCTGGAAGTCACATTGAAGCAGAACATCGCCGCGCTTGCGCTTCTGGAGGCGCGAGCGCCGGCCAACTTTAATGTTGCGGGCGGCGCGCTGACCTCGATCGTCGTGCCGAAAGTGACGCCGGGACTGCCTTCCGAACTGCTCTATCAGAGGCCGGACATCAGGCAGGCCGAAGCGCAGCTCGCCTCCTCCAATTTCAGCGTGGAATCGGCGCGCGCCGCCTTCTTCCCGCAAATCCAGCTGACCGCGAGCACCGGCGTGCAGAGCGCGGCCCTGGCCTCGCTGTTCGGACCGGGCGCCTGGTACTATACGCTCGCCGCCGGGCTGACCCAGCCGATCTTCGACGGCTTCCTGCTCGAAGGCCAGTTGAAGCAGGCCAAGGGCGTGCAACTGCAAAACCTGCAAGCCTACCGCAAGGCGGTGCTGTCGGCCTTCGCCGACGTCGAGAAGGCTCTGGTCGCCTTGTCTGAAACCACGCGGCAGGAGCGTTTGCAGATCGAGGCGGTCAACAATTCGCGGAAAGCCTTCGACGTCTCAGAAACCCAGCTGCGCGCCGGCACGGTCAACCTGATCACCGTGTTGCAAACCCAGCAGACGCTGCTTACCGCTGAGAACACGCTGGCGCAGGTGCGGCTGAGCAAGCTCTTGGCCGCCTCGAGCCTGTTCCAGGCACTCGGCGGCGGATGGACGCCAGACGGCAAGCTCGCTGCCGTGCAAGCGCCGGAGGTGCCGCAATGACCCCCTCAACGGCATGGAGAACACTGTTCGGCGCCTCTGCAATCTGCACCGTGCTGATGACGGCCATCGCGCCCTCGCCAGCCCACGCACAGCTGGCCAACAATACCCCGCTCGCCTTTGGCATGAACGTCGAAGAGGCCTCGGCCGCGCTGGGCACGACGCTGGTCTATGTCAGGGGCCGTCCGGGCAACGAAATGTTTCTGGCTTTGCCCAATGTCAAAGGCAGCACCTTATCGGATCGGAGAGACGGTCTTTATTTGCAGTTCCGGCGCGGCAAGCTCAACGGCTGGAAGGGTGATTGGGGCACGAATCATCCATGTTGCAGGTGATGGTGCGGCCCATGGGCATGCCGAGATGAAAAGACTGGACAAATGGATCGCGGCCGCCGCCCTCGTGGCTTCGACAGGCACGGCGCTGGCGCAGAGCGCGCACCAGCCGTTTCTGCAACGGAATGCGCCGCCGACTGCCTGGTATTATGACAACCGCAGCGATACCAGGGATTTTCAGAACAACGGCTTCTTCCCCGGCGATTTCGCCGCCAATCCACCCGGCGCATGGCCGGGAGCCTCCGGCATCATCGGTTTCAGGCCGGTCGGCGGATCGCATTTTGCGCCGATCTATTGCACGCGGCGGTATCGTTCCCATAATCCGAGACCCGGCTATTTCCAGGGCGACGACGGCGTTTGGTATCGCTGTCAGCGGTAGTCTGGGTGCGCGAAAAGATGCTCACCCTTGAGAACCAACATCCATGGTGGATGCCGGCTGCGACGCCGAACGAGGGCCACACGCGGGGCGGACCATTGACCACGGCCAGAAGAACTAATCAGCTATCTCGATCAGCACCGGCTGATGGTCCGAGGCTGATGTCTTTTGGTCCACGTCGATATGGCGCACGCGGCTTGCGAGGTCTTCGGTTACGAAAACAAAATCGCGGCAGTCGGCGCCATCGGGCCATTGCGCGCGATCGTATACGCCGCACGTGGGCTGGCGGAGCTGCCCCGGTCGGCAAATCTTCCAGGCATCGCGATAGTTCAATCCGGTCGCCGTGAAAGGTGCAGCAGTCGATGTTGGACATCCGTCACGTCGAAATTGAAATCCCCGCACAGGATGCTTGAAGCAGCCAGCGTCTGACTGCCATAGGGCCCGGCATGAACGGCGCTCGCAGTCTGCGGATTGGTTGAGGCCTCTTCCTGCAAGTCCAATAGCCGCGCGATCTGGACCTCGCGTTGGGCGGCAGAATGAAATTCGAGATGCGTGTTGACGATCCGGGCCGGGCCGAACGCGGCTCGCACGGTCACGTCAAGTGCCATGCGCCGCATACTGCGCGGCACGCCAATGCGCGTCCGAGGCAGCAGATGACTGGCGATTTGCAGTACCGGCAGTCGCGACAGCGTCATGTTGCCGAAGCGGTGCACCCTGCCCTCGTTATCGACGGTTTCAACCGCCGGGCGAAATATTGGCTGATGCTGTGGTAGCAGCGCGGCGAGCATTGCGCTTTGATCAGTGCCACCGTCGAGTGCGGCGAAATTGTCCGACACCTCCTGGAAGCAGAACACGTCGGCATCGACGAACGACTTCGCCACCGACACGATCCGCGCCAAATCGGTGACGCCGTCGTAGCCTTTTCCCGCACTGGATATTCCAGGTCAACAGCCGCATCAGCGAATGCCCGCCCGCATAAAGGATTGCACGAACTGCCGCTGGAACAGCAGGAACGCGATCAGAAGCGGCGCCATGGTCATGACCGTCGCCGCCGAAATGATCGACCAGTCCACGCCGGTCTCCGGCGCACCAAACACCGCGAGCCCAACCGTCAGCGGCCGGCTGCCGACCGAATTGGTCACGATCAGCGGCCAAAGAAAATTGTTCCCGTGGTAGCTGACCGAGACCAGCGCAAAGGCGGTATAGGTCGGCCGAGCGACCCGCCAGAGCACTTGCAGCGGCCCCGCGCCCTCGACCCACGCCGCATCGACCAGTTCCTGCGGGATGCTCTTGAAATCTGCCACAGCAGGAAGATCGCAAAGGCGCTGGCGAGATAGGGCAGCGCGATCGCCGGGATGGTGTCGAGCAGCCCGATGGCGCTGATGGCGCGGTAGTTTTCGACGATCAGCACGTCCGGCATGATCATCAGTTGCAGCAGTACCAGCGCAAAAGCGATGCCGCTGCCCTTGAACCTGAACCGTGCGAAGGCGTAAGCCGCAAGCGTCGACAGCACGAGCTGACCGGCCAGCACCAAGCACATCAGCATGATGGTGTTGAGATAATAGCACAAAATACGGCGGCGGCGACCCCCGACCAATGAGTCATCTGCCCGCGACAAAATAGAACTGCTCGCGCTCTGGCAGGGAACCATAGACATAGGGCTCCTGCCGGCCGGCGGTCGCCTCCATCACATCGTCGCGAACCAGTCGAAACAGCGTGTTGATCTCGACCCCGGGCGTCGCCAGACGCTGGATCATGGCGACCGCGAATGGCGAGTCATTGCCGTCACCGTCTAGCGCCGCCTGGCCTTCCTTGGCGGCGAAGAACACCAGGGTCGAATGGTCGATCCTGATCGGCGCCAGGCCGCGATCCTTGCCAAGGTTTTGGCTCAGCGAGCGCGCGCCAGTGGCGGATGCCGCGGCCGCGGCGACCCGATCGGGCGCGGCAGGCGCCGAGGCCTGGTTCTCGAACGGATTGTCGCGGCAGGCGTCCAGCATCACCAGCTTGAGTTTTCGCGCACCCTCGATCGCCGCGGTTACCTCCGCCAACGGGATACCTTGCGCGACGGCGTCGCCTTCCGCGGCGATCTTGGCGTCAATCGGGATCAGGTAGTCGACGCCCCTTAGATCGACGCCGTGCCCCGCATAATAGATCATCGCCCAGTCGGCGTTGCGGGCATCGCCGGCGAAGCTTTTCAGCGCTTCCCTCAACCCGTCGCCGGTGGCATCGACCACAATGGTGACGCCGTCGAAGCCGATATTTTGCAGTGAAGCGCCGATGGCGCGCGCGTCGTTTTGCGGATTGTTGAGCCGGACGACGCTCCGATAGGCCGAATTGCCGATCACGAGCGCGATGCGCCGTCCCTGGCTCGCCGAGGTCGCGCGAGCTACCGAGGGCGGCACGACCGATGCGGTCACTGCCGGCGTCGGGATCGAGGTCGCAGATTCCGCCTTGCGCGGCGCCGGCAGGATCACTGGCAGCGGCGCGCCCGAATCCAGCGCGGCGATCCGCGCCCGCGCGGTTTCCAGCGACGATTTCGAATAGTCGAGATGCGCGAGATAGCTTTGCGACGCCAGCGCCTTCTCGAACTCCCGCTTCGCCGCCGCGAGATCGCCGAGGCGCTCATAGCTCAGGCCGCGCCCGGTAAACGCGGGGATGTAGTCCGGCATGATCGCCAGTGCGCGATCATATTCGGTTAGCGATTGCGTGTAGTCGCCGCGGTAGCGCAGCGTGTCGGCGCGGCGGACATAGTTCAAGGGATCGGTCGGATCGAGCGCGATCGCCTGATCGGCGTCCGCGACCGAACGGTCGAGGTCACCCTTCAAGCGCCATGCATCGCTGCGGTTGGCATACGCCTTGGGATAGCGAGGATTGAGATGGATCGCCTCGGTGAAATCTGCGATCGCCTGGTCGTTATCGTGGCGTTCCAGGAAGAAGTGCCCGCGATTGTTGTAGACGCTGGCCACGGTCGGCTCGATCTCGACGTCCCGGTTGAAGTCGGCAAGCGCGCGCGACGCATCGCCCTTCTCGGTCCAGGTGATGGCACGGTTGCCGTAGTACATTCCAAATTTGGGTGCGAGGCGAATCGCGATCGTGTCGTCGGCAATTGCGCCGTCGAGATCGCCAATGAACTTTCGCGCTGTCGCCCGGATGTCATATGCTGCGGCGTCGCGCGGCGACAGTCGGATCACCTCACTGAAGGCCGCCACGGCCTGCCGGTAGTCATGCTTGCAGGAATAGAACACCAGACCACGACCGCCCTGGCTATTCGAATCATTCGGCCGCAGCCGTACCGCCGCATCGAAATCGGCGAGTGCGCCATCGCAATCCTGTTTGGCGAGCAGCGCGGAGCCGCGGCTGACGTGATAGGCGAAGAGATTGCCGCGCCCCGCATCGATCAGCGCCGAACAGGTCTGGATCTGCGCCAGATTGCCTTCGGTGAGGCATTGGCGTTCAAGCGCCTGCTGCGCAAACGCCATCGATCCCGAATTCAGCAACACGACAGCGATCAAAAGCGCGGTGGCGCCAATGAGGGAGCATTTCGGGCGCATGTCGGCAACATCCCAAGGCCGCGGGATGATAGTCGCCGGTCAAGGCATGGTCCAGCCAGCCCGCGAAGCCGTTTCGAAACGGGGAACGTGCAATCCTCCGCCGAGGCTGCGACTTCATCCGCGCAGTTCGACGTCGTCGGGCAAGGGCGATGAGGAAGCAAAAGAAACCGGCGCAACTACAGGCGCTGCACCGGTCAATGGACCCTGACCATACCGTCACGGACGACGGCGACAGCTGCCATCGATCCCCAACTGCGTCCGTAGGGCAAGGGCGTGAAGACTATGCCCCGCCGTTCAAACTCAGACCGCGTCCTTCGCGGCCTTGACCGGGCGCGCCCTGACGATCTTGCGGGCCGGCTTGGCCTTGAAGGTCATTGCTTCACCGGTGAAAGGGTTGGTGCCCTGCCGCGCCTTGGTGGCGGGCTTCTTGATCACGACGAACTTGGCGAACCCCGGGACCAGGAAGACGCCGGATTTCTTGAGCTCTTTGTAGCCGACGCTCGCCATCGTTTCGAGTACGCCCTTGACGTCCTTCTTGGCGACATCGGTTTCGCTGGAGATCTTTTCGATCAGCTGCGACTTTGTCATCTGTACTGCCATTTTGTCTCCTGTGGGTTGATTCTTGCTACGGGACAGTATTTCGAAATCCCTTGCGGAAAACCGCGGATGCCGCGATCTGCACAGCTTTGTTGCCGCAAAGCCCTATTTTTCAGCCGAATCCGGATATCGAAGCACGGCACCCCTAGGAAATTAGGGGTTTTTAGTGATTCTGGCTAGCGAGAAGCAGTAATAGCAGCCTCGCGCGGCAACAGCCAAGACGGCCGTCAACGTCTGTGCCGGCAACAGGCTTTGAGCGTGAGACGCGAAACGGCGGCCGGATCGGCCGCCTTTTCCATGCGCCAGCCTGGTCCTGCGTGCGGCGGTTACCGCGCTGCAGGTTTGCGCTCGACCGGGTGAACGTCGATCTCGCGCAGCCGGCCCATCCGCAGCACGTCCATGTGCAGTGAGCGGTCGATCCGGTCGCGATCCAGCGTACGGATCAGATCGTCGACGCCGTTAATGTCGACGCCGTCGAGACGGACGACGACGTCGCCCGGCAACACTCCGGCCTGAGCCGCCGGCCCGTCCGGCTCGATCTGCGTCAACAATGCGCCCATCTTGTTTTCGATGCCAGCGAGCACGGCGTGCCGACGCGGAATCGGTGCGCTCTGTCCGGACACGCCGATATAAGCGCGCCGCACATAGCCGTGCCGAATGATCTCCGACAGCACGAACTGTGCGGTGTTGCTGGCGACCGCAAAACAGATTCCCTGCGCGCCATTGATGATTGCCGTGTTGATGCCGATCACCTCGGCATTCGACGACACCAGCGGGCCGCCGGAATTGCCGGGGTTGAGCGCGGCGTCGGTCTGGATCACGTCCTCGATGGTGCGGCCGTTTGCCGAGCGGATCGAGCGGCCGAGCGCCGATACCACACCCGCGGTGACGGTCGATTCAAAGCCGAGCGGGTTGCCGATCGCGACCACGAGCTGGCCACGCCGCAGGCTTTTGGAGTTGCCGAGCAAGGCGTAATGCAGGTCGCGCACACCGTCGGCGCGCAAGAGCGCGAGATCGGTGTCGGGATCGACGGCGAGCACCCGCGCGTCGGTGGTCATGCCTTCATTGTCGCGCAGCCTGATCTGCCTCGACGTGCCAACCACATGGCTGTTGGTCAGCACCAGGCCGTCGGGTGAAATCACGGTGCCGGATCCGAGCCCGCCACGCTCGCGCGCCTGCGGCACTTTCGGGCCCGTCTCGACCCGCACCACGGCAGGACCTATGCGCTCGGTGACACTGATCACCGCATTGGAATAGGCGTCCAGCAAAGGCTGATCGTCGGTCGCTGCAGGTCCGGGGGCTTCGGATGACGAGAAATCATCGATCGTTCGGGTAAAATCCAACATGGCCAAATCCTCTGGCGAGGATAGATGGTGGCCATATTTCGCGGACACAAGATCCGAGCGCGTCCTGCCCGTCGCCACGCCCGGGTCAGATCAGCGAAAATCGCATCGACGCAAGGCTTGAACGAGGCAAGGCTTGAAAAATGCTTCGGCGCCAGACCGGTGTCAGGCTTGCCTCACTTTCGTCAGGCAGCCTTCCTGGTCTCCAGGTCGGCTTTCCACTGGCCCAGCGTCGCGAGCGAGTTCATCCGCGCACGATGGCTGAACGCCTGCTGTCCGGCGACGACATTTTCGGCCTTGCCGGACCACGCCTTTTGCGGCGCCGCCTGCAGCGCGCGACCATAGGAGAAAGTCAGTTTCCACGGCATGTCGCCGATCCGGTTCATGGCGTCGAGATGAGCGGTGGCCTCCTCATCGGATTGACCGCCGGACAGAAACGCGATGCCCGGCACGGCAGCCGGCACGCAATGTTTCAGCATCCGCACCGTCTTCTCCGCAACCTCCTCGACTGGCGCCTGCTTCGGACATTTCTTGCCCGAAATCGCCATGTTGGGCTTGAGAACCATGCCTTCCAGCGCGACGCGCTGGATTCGTAATTCCTGGAACACCTTGTTGAGCACGCGGTGGGTCACTTCATAGCAGCGGTCGATGTCGTGATCGCCGTCCATCAACACTTCAGGCTCAACGATCGGCACAATCTGGGCTTGCTGGCATAGAGCCGCATAACGCGCCAGCGCATTCGCGTTGACATGGATCGCCGTCATGCTGGGAATGTCCTTGCCGATGTCGATCACGGCGCGCCATTTCGCAAACCGGGCGCCCTGCTTATAGTAATCCGCCAGCCGGCCTGCGAGCTTGTCGAGACCGGAGGTGATCAGTTCGCCGGGACAATTCGGCAACGGCTGAGTGCCCTCGTCGACCTTGATGCCGGGAATCGCGCCGGCCTGCTCGATCACCTTGACCAGCGGCGTGCCATCCTTGGCGTTTTGCCAGATGGTTTCGTCGTACAGGATGACGCCAGAGATGCATTTCGACATCGCACCCGTCGAGCGAAACAGCATTTCACGATAGTCGCGCCTTGTATCCTCGGTGGACTCGACCTTGATCGCGTCAAACCGCTTCGTGATGGTGCCGGTGGATTCGTCGGCGGCGAGAAGTCCCTTGCCCGGCGCCACCATGGCCAGCGCCACCTTGTTGAGGTCGGAAAGATTCATCGCTATCTCCCGAAAGTTACGATTTTTCTGAATCAAGAACGCTGTAGCGGGTAAATCGTTGCAGCCGAGCATAGGCAAAGCGCGCAGAATGCTCAAGCGCGAGGCGCTGCCGCTTCAAACGATCACGCCGGCTGATCCGACTTCGCTGCAACCTTCTTGCGCGCCGTGAGCCAGTTCTCGAACCGCTGCACGACAACAAAAAATGCCGGCACGAACAGCACCGCCAGGCAGGTCGAGGCCAGCATTCCCGAAAACACGGTGATGCCGATCGACTTCCGGGCATTGGCGCCGGCGCCGGTCGCAAGCACCAAAGGCACCACGCCGAGAATAAAGGCAAACGACGTCATCAGGATCGGCCGGAATCGGGCCCGCGCCGCCTCGACCGCGGATTCGAGCAACGGCTTGCCATCCCGCCCATATAGCTCGATGGCGACCTCGACGATCAAAATCGCATTCTTGGCGGATAGCGCAATCAGCAGGATGATGCCGATCTGCGTATAGAGATTGTTGTCGATCCGCAGTCCCGACAACACCAGCATTGGGCCAAGCAGGGACAACGGCACCGCCAGGATGACCGAGATCGGTGCGTACCAGCTTTCATATTGTCCAGCGAGCACCAGATAGACCAGCAGCAACGCCAGGCCAAAGGCCCAGTAGATCTGACCGCCGACGGCTTTCTCCTGGTATGACATCGCCGTCCACTCAAAGCCCGTGCCGGGCGGCAAGGTCTTGGCGGCGATCTCTTCCATCAACGACATCGACTGGCCTGAACTATAGCCGGCAGCCGGCAGGCCGATGATCGTCGCGGACGGATAGAGGTTATACAGGCTGATCAGCGAGGGGCCGACCGATGGCTTGATGGTCGCCACCGTGCCAAGCGGCACCATGTTGCCCTGGCTATTGCGTACCATCATGTTTTCGATGTCTCGCGCCGTCAGGCGATATTGCGAATCCGCCTGCGCGTAGACCTGGAAGGTTCGGCCGAACTTGGTGAACTGGTTGACAAAGCTCGATCCGAGATACGACGACAGCGTCGAGAAAATCTGGTCGGTTGTGACATACAGGGTCTGGGTCTTGATCCGGTCCACTTCGACATCGAATTGCGGTACCATCGAACGGAACGATGAACTGACCCGCTGCAGCGCGCTTTGCGTCTGCGCATCGGCGACAATGGTGCCGGTGATCGCCTGCAGTTTTCCGAAGTCGGCGTTGCCGTCGCGCAATTCCACCTGCATGGCGAAACCGGCGGCGTTGCCGATGCCCTGGATCGCGGGCGGCGGTATCACCAGGACCCGGGCTTCCGGGATCGCCGAAAGCTTCTCATTCAATCCGACGAACAGCGAGCGCAGATCCTGACCTTGCCCGCGCTCGCTCCACTCCTTCAGGATCAGATAGGCGACGCCGGCATTGGCAAGGCTCGACGAGTTGTCGAGCGCCGATATGCCGGCAATGCTGATCACCTGATCGACGCCCGGCACCTTCCCTGCAATTTCGCTGACCTTGCCGAGCACGTTCTGGGTACGGTCGAGCGCGGCGCCATCAGGCAGTTGCACAGCCACCAGCAGATAGCCCTGATCCTCGATTGGAATAAAACCGGTCGGCACTCTCGACAGGCCGTAACCGCTGATGCCGATCAGGATCAGCGCAAGGACTACACAAAGACCGCTATGCTCGGTCATGCGCCCCATCAGCCGGGCATAGCCGTGCTCGAGGCGATTATAGACTGCGTTGAAGCCGCGGTAGAAAAAATTGCGTTGCTCCGGCGGCGCCGGCCGCCGCAGCCACAATGCGCATTGCGTCGGCTTCAAGGTGGCAGCGTTGACGGCGCTAAGGAGCGCGGTCGCGGCGATCACCAGCGCGAATTGCGCGTACATCCGTCCCGTCAGTCCAGGCAGGAAGGCCGCGGGCAGGAACACTGAAATCAGCACCAGCGTGATGCCGATGATCGGCGCAAACAGCGCATCCATCGCGCTGATTGCAGCATCATGACCCGACATGCCCTTTTCGATGTTGTGCGCGGCGCCTTCGACCACCACGATGGCGTCATCCACCACGATGCCGATCGCAAGCACGATGGCGAACAGGGTCGAGATATTGACGGTGAAACCAAGCGCCGCCATCGCCGCAAAGGCACCGATAATAGTCACGGGCACCGTAGTCGCCGGCACCAGCATCGCGCGCCAGTCCTGCAGGAAGACCAGGATCACCACGAGGACCAGCACGCCGGCCTCGACCAGCGTTTTGTAGACCTCGTTGATCGACGCTGAGACGAACTTGGTGGTATCGAACGGCGTATCGTATTTTATGTCCTGCGGAAATGTCGCGGCGAGCTGCGCCATTTTTTTCTCGACCGCCTGCTCGACCTCGAGCGCGTTGGCGCCAGGTGACTGGAACACGCCGATGCCAGTGGCGGGCTTCCTGTTGAGCGAAAACATCTGGCTATAGGTCTGGGCGCCGAGCTCCACATGGCCAATGTCGCGCACACGGGTGATGTCGCCATTGCTGCCGGTCTTGACGATGATATCCTCGAACTGACTGGGATCGTCGAGGCGTCCGTTGACGTTCAGCGTGTATTGGAACGCCTGGCCCGGCGGGGTCGGCGGCGCGCCGACCTGGCCTGCGGTCACCTGCTGACTTTGCTGCTGGATCGCGTTGATGACGTCCTGCGGCATCAGGCCGCGCACCTGCAATTTGTTCGGATCGAGCCAGACCCGCATCGAATACTGGCCGGCGCCGAACACCGTCACGTTGCCGACTCCCGGCAATCGAGATAGCTCGTCACGAATGTTGATGGTGGCGAAGTTACTGAGGAAAAGACTGTCATACGTCGCATTCGGCGACGTCAGCGTGACGAACAGCAGGATTGCTGTCGATCTCTTCTGCACGGTGACGCCCTGGTTCTGCACCGCCTGCGGCAATTGCGACAGCGCGCTCGACACCCGGTTCTGCACCAACACCTGCGCGAAGTTGAGGTCGGTGCCGATCTTGAAGGTCACGGTGAGCGTATAGGTGCCGTCGGCTCCGCTATAGGACTGCATATAGAGCATATCCTCGACGCCATTGACCTGCTGCTCGATCGGAAGCGCCACGGTGTCCATCACGGTCTTGGCGCTGGCCCCGGGATAGCGCGTCGTCACCTGTACCGTCGGCGGAACGACATCGGGATATTGCGCGACCGCCAGGCGAAACAGGCATACGCCGCCGATCAGGATCATCAGGATCGCGATGACGTTGGAAAGGACCGGCCGTTCGATGAAGAATTTCGAAATCATGCGCGGTCCTACTGGGCTGCTGGGGGCGTCGGCTGCTCGATCTTCTGTAGTTTCGGATCCACCTTCTGGCCGGGAATCGCGCGCAACAGGCCCGCGACCACGACCTTGTCGTCCGGCTTCAGGCCGCTTTCGATCACGCGCAAATCGCCTTCGAGCGGTCCGGTCTGCACCTTGCGCTGCTCGACCACGTTATCGCCGTTCACCACCAGCACGTACCGTCCGGACTGGTCGCTGCCAAGGGAAGTGTCCGGCACCAGTAGTGCATTTTCCTGCTTGTTAAAGGGAACGCGGACCCGAACGAAATATCCCGGTAGTAGCACGCGGTCGGCATTGGGTAGCACGCCGCGTACCGGGAGCGTTCCCGTCGACTGGTTGAGTGTCGGCGCCGCGTAATCGAGCTTACCCTTGTGCGGATAGCCGGTTTCGGTTTGCAAGCCCACTTCAACCGGCAACTGCTTGAGCTCAGCGGTCGAAATCCCGCGCCGGGCGGCTTCAGCCCGGATCCGCAGCACGTCCTGCTCGTTGACGTTGAAGTTCACATAGATCGGATCGAGTTGCACGATGGTGGCGAGTTGGGTTGGCGAAGTGGCGCCGACCAGTTCGCCGACCGACACGAGATGCGCGCTGACAATGCCGTCGAACGGCGCAGCGACATTGGTGTAGCCGAAATTGACCGCGGAGATCCTGGTGTTGGCCTGCGCCTGCTGCAAGTTGGACTGGGCGTTGTCGCGATTGGACGTGGACTGGTCGAGGGTAGACTGCGAAACCGCTTGTCGCTGCACCAGATCCGACTGCCGCTTGTAATCGGCCTGGGCCTGCTTGAGCGAAGCCTGGGCGCCGAGTTCGGCCGCCTGCGCCTGCTCCAGTTTCAGCTTGTAGGTGTCGGGCTCGATCGTGAACAGCGTCGTGCCCTCTTTCACAAAGGCGCCATCCTGATAATTGATCGTCTGCAGAACGCCCTGCACCCGAGCCACCAGATCGACCGATTTGACCGCCGCGGTGTTGCCCGTGGCTTCGAGATACCGCGTAATGGCGCGCTGAACGGGTAAAGCTACTTCGACCGAGGGCGGCGGCGGCGGAACGAAAGTGTTTTGCTCGCAGCCGCCCAGCAGGGCGACCGACAACGTCATTGCGGCAGCGCTGGCGATATGCGCGACACGACGTTTGCCTCGGTCAAACCGCGCGGTGACCGGTTGATGCCCTGGCTTCATCCCCTTGCCCTCAATTGGCTGGACCATGCAGGCATGCCCGCGATGGAACTCATAACACAATCTGACCGCGCTGGAACCTGAAAGCATTCTGGTATGGTCGCAAGCAGGTCATGTCCGGCGAAGCTGGTATTGCAATTTACAACTAGTACGGGGAAGCCATTTATATCCTGGCAGGCTGGTCTCAGTGAGCTCTCGGCAACTCGCCGCACACCGCCAGCACTTTGCGTTGCGGGTGAATCAACGCCGCCGCGATCGCCGAGGGCAGTCCTGCTCCCATGGTCGCGAGCGCATTGTCGAGCAACAGCGTGTTGGCGACGCTGGTGCGGTAATTGCGCGCGAACCAGATCTTGTACATGCCGTTGTCGAGCGTCACGATGCCGTCCGAAGGCACGGCTTCGCGGACGTCGTGGACAATACGCTGCGGCGTCAATGGAAAGCGCTCTTCAGTCGACCGCTCCGCAAGCTTCGCCAGAATTTTTTCACGCAGGCCCAACAGCGCGCCACCATTCGGCAGTTTGCCTTCGAGCCGGACTGCAAGAGCCGCGAGGCTATAGCCGACATCGCCGACGATCTCGGCCTCGGGAAAATAAACCTGCTCGACGGTGGCAGGTGTGGCGCCGATATGCACCACCCGCGGCCCCTTCTCGTTCATGATGAAGGGCGGCTTTTCGACCGTGTCATGCCCGACGGAATGATGAGATCGCCAGGTCGACCGCCTCGTGAATCCAATCGCGCTCGGATAAAGCCGCGGTACCCATATACAGATTGGAGCCGGCGTTGACGGCGCCCTTCCCCATCTGGGTATTGAAGAAGGGAATGCCAAGTTGGCGGACGAATTGCGACAAGGGCTCGGCGAGCTGTGGGCGGCTCGCAGCTGCCCCGAGCATCACCAGCGGCCGCTCTGCCGCTGTGATCATGCCGGCAGCGCGATCGATCGCGGCCGCTGGAGCCACCGCAAGCTCGACCGGATGCGCGGGAATGATTGTGGCCTCCGCCTCGTCAGAAGCCACGTCCTCCGGCAATTCGAGATGGACCGGACCAGGGCGCTATTGTTGCGCCACGCGAAAGGCGTCGCGAACCAGGGTCGGGATACTCTGCGCCGAGACGATTTGGGTGGCCATCTTGGTCAGCGGCCGCATGGTGGCGACGATGTCGACGATCTGGAATTTGGCCTGCCGGCTGGTGTGGATCGCCTTCTGCCCGGTGACCATCACCATCGGCATCGCGCCGAGATCGGCATAGGCCGCGCTGGTGGTGAGATTGAGCGCGCCGGGACCGAGTGTGGTCAGGCAAACCCCGGCGCGTCCGGTCAGCCGGCTATAGGTCGCCGCCATGAACCTGCGGCCTGCTCATGTCGGGTGATGACAAGCTTGATCTTCGAGCCGCGCAGCGAATCCAGTACATCGAGATTTTCTTCGCCGGGAATGCCGAAGATATATTCGACGCCCTCGCTTTCGAGGGCCCGGACCAGCAGATCTGAACCCTTCGTCATCGCCGCACCCCGAAAAGCCGTCGCAAGCCGTGGCGAAATGATCGAGATCGCGAGACACCGACGAAACCTATCCGGCTTTGCGCTGCGGCAGCTTCCAGCCGGGACGGGCAAAGTGACAGGTGTATCCGTTCGGATAGCGCTCGAGATAATCCTGATGCTCCGGCTCGGCCTCCCAGAAGTCACCGACCGGCGAAACTTCGGTTACCACGTTGCCCGGCCATAGGCCGGATGCCTCGACATCGGCGATCGTGTCGCGTGCGACCTGCAGCTGTTCGGGACTGGTATAAAAAATCGCCGAGCGGTAGCTGGGGCCGATGTCGTTGCCTTGGCAATTGCGGGTGGTCGGGTCGTGAATCTGGAAGAAAAACTCCAAAAGGTCGCGAAAGCTGATCACGCGTGGATCGAATATGATCTCGATCGCCTCGGCATGGTTGCCGTGGTTGCGATAAGTCGCGTTCTTGACCTCACCGCCCGAATAACCGACCCGGGTCGAGATTACGCCCGGCCGTTTGCGGATCAGATCCTGCATCCCCCAGAAACAGCCACCGGCAAGAACAGCGAGTTCAGTATTTGTGGTCATGGGGGTTCCTCCGTCTTGGCCCATCGGGTCGGCCCGAACCCATCGGGTCGGCCCGAACCTAGCATAAATGTACTGCGGATCGAGTTGGCGCAAGGCGGCTCTCAGGGCTGCTCGGATACTCCCCGCCGGCGCCGCGGCCGCTATCAAGGATGCGGCGGCAGGGCCTGTTGCGGGGCGCGTACCGATGCCGCGCTCCAAATCGCCATGGGACGTCTCGCCAAACCCCGGCCAAGCTTGATATCCTGTTGCCAGAGCCTGGGTCAGCCATGTCGGCGTGGATATGCATGATGAAACGTTTGCAGCAAAGCTTTCAGCATCAGAGCGTCTGGCTGGCATTTGCTGGCCTCTTGGCCCTGCAGGTCCTGGCGCTCGCCGGCGCGCCTTCTGCTTTCGCGCAGGATGCGACATCGACATCTCCTGCTATGACCACAGTCGAGCGCTCGACGAAGGGCCCAACCGCCAAGAGCATCCGGATCGGCATCTATCTCAACGTGCAAGCGGACTGCACGTCTGGAATCCTGCCTGCTATCCGCTTGGTTGCCGCGCCCGCCAACGGCACCATCAGCATCAAGCGCGGCAAGGTCACGGCAACCAATTACAAGCAGTGTCTGGCGCTGGAAGTGCCCGGTTTTATTGCGTTTTACCAATCCAGGCCGGATTTTGTCGGCACCGACATGGCGATCATCGAGGTCAAATATCCGCAAGGCCGCACCGAGCTACAACGCATCACTATCAATGTCGGCACTGGTTCAGGCGAGCAGAAAATCTAGCCGGGTCGTCACCGGCCAGGTCGTCTCTTGCCAGATCGTTCTGGGAAATTTGAGCGGCGATCCTGTTTTGAGGACAGCATGACCGTCGAATGACACAGAGCACGCTGCGTAACGCAGATGAACTATGCCTGCGATCGAAGCTGACTTTTGTTGAGCTCGGGGAATCCAGCGAGCAAAGCTGCCTTCAGAATTTTGTAGTACGCGATATCTTGATCCAAACGGCTCGTCCGCGTGCTGCCTTCACGTTTTCGTTCGGCCTCCCCCGACTTCAATGCGCGATCGATGGCATGATAAATACGCCAGGCATCATCCAGCCCGTCCCGCCGAGCGGATTGAGAGGCCGGCGTTCTAGCGACCGGCTCGACTTTTGACTTCGTGAAAATATCGAACATTCATCATCCTCGCATCGGGCAGCCGTTCGAAAAGCGTGTGATCAGCTTCCAAGCCAATTTGATCGTGCCACCATCAGAACGCCAGCGTGCCCGGTCGTGCGTGCAAACGCTGCCCTTGACAAGGGTGGAAGGCGACGCACACCCGGCAATGACGATCGCACGACAAATTCCAACCCGATTCGAGTCCAGAGCACGCAATGTCTCCTGCGCGCCAATACACCGCGCGTTATTCCTGTGATGGTGCCCGGTGGTCAAGATTTGCCATCTGTTAACCCTACCTTCGGTGGCAGCGCGGGCCTCGGCCTTTAGCTGACCATCGCGGCTGGCAAGCGCCCACTTCAACTTGCCGCGATGCGCACAAGGAGCCCAAAACCGCCGCATTTGCGATGCACCGATAATCAATGAAGGGTTTCTACCTACCGGCAATGGTCGTAATAGTGGTGGCTTGGTCGACCTCGCCGGCCGCCGCCAGCATGCAGGCACAGAAGATGCTGCGCGATGTCGCCGTAAATCATGATCTTCAGAAAATCAAACGCAGCATGCTGAGCGACGTTCGCAGTCGGTTCTCCGCTTCGAATAAGACGCAGCAGCCGGCGAGTTCCGCTGCAAAAAAGCCAGGCGGAATTCGCTGAACCCCGGCCTTCTCAGGCCCGCCATCCAACTCTCACGGCAGCATGCGCATCGGCGAACGTGCCGCGCTACGCGGCCTCATCGATTCTGAGCCGTCAATTTGCGCTCCCATGCAAGCGCATGTTGAACGATGGCTTCCAGATTGTCAAAAGCGGGCGTCCAGGACAAAACTCGCCGGATCGCCCGCGTATCCGCAACGATGGATGCCGGATCGCCTGCCCTCCTCGAGCGCTCGGCCACCGCAAAATCAGTACCCGAAATGCGCCTTACCGTATCGACCACGTCGCGAACGGAATAACCATGACCGTAACCGCAATTCAGTGTCGCGCTGTTGCCGCCGCCGCGCAAATAAGCCAGCGCTTCGATGTGCGCACTCACCAGATCGCAAACGTGAATATAATCGCGCACGCAGGTACCGTCCGGGGTCGGATAGTCTGTTCCGAAAATGTCCATGCCTGCGCGGATACCGAGAGCGGCCTGCACTGCAACTTTGACAAGATGTGTGGCCGCACGCGTAGACTGTCCGGTGCGAAGCTTGGGGTCAGCTCCGGCAACGTTAAAATAGCGCAAGATAACGTATTTCAGACTGCTTGCCGACGCGATGTCGCGGAGCATGGTTTCCGTCATCAGTTTCGAGGCACCATAGGGTGACATCGGTCGAGCAATCTGATCTTCGGCGACCAGTTGATTATCCGGGTTGCCATAGACCGCTGCGGTTGACGAAAACACAAAGTACTTGATGCCGGCTGCGACCACAGACTTCAGCAGGGCCAAAGAACTCACCGTATTGTTGCTGTAATAACCGAGCGGGTTAGTTACGGAATCAGGCACCACGGAGGATGCGGCAAAGTGCATCACCGCCTCGATGCGGTGCTCGGACAGCAGCCTCGATACGAGACCTTCGTCGCCCACTTCGCCAACAATCAGCGGTGCTTCCGGCGGCACCGCGTGGCGGAATCCCGTCGACAGATTGTCGAGGACGACGACAGGCTGCTGCCGATCGACCAATCCCTGCACGATATGGCTGCCGATATAGCCCGCGCCCCCAGTCACCAAGATCGTCATGTCAACACCCAGTCATGATGCTGCCAACTCCAACTCAACGCATTTATCCCGTAGCGCTTCCGGCTAAATCGTTCTGAACCCATATCGCACATCTCCAAGAACGCGCTGGGATCTGCGCACGAGTTTAGCATGCCGCCAGCAAGCGGCCCGCTTTAAGCTGAAATCTTTGAGTGTTAAAGTTACCCAAGATCCGACCTCGCCATACCACGCCTGTAACAGAAGTGGCCTCCGTTCAGGACCGGACACAATATGTCCATAGCGATGAGCGGGAATATGTTAGCAGCTTGCCTCTGATGCCTGCTTCGCCGATTTCGATCGTCTCATCGACAAGGACGGTGAGCGAGCCAACACGCCAGTCATCCTGACAGAATGGAAGCAGTTTTACGCAACCGAATAAAACACGATCGAAAACGGCTCTGCGATCGTGGACCATCGCAACACGCCCGTCGGGCAATGACCGATTTAGCTTCGTATGCTACAAGGCATTTGAATTCAGGCGAGGAGTACGCATTATTGAGGCGTCCGGAGGCCTCATTCTGTCCGGTCGACCGGATCGGCGAAGCAAGCGAACTGCGACGAAACAGTTAATCGCGAGCCATAGCCCGAGAATCAGCCACACGAGTGATGTCAAAAGTCGCCCCTCGTCTGCGCATCAGAATCAATATCAAATTATTGTAACAAGGCTGGATTCCGATTCGTACAATTTCAAGGAGTATTTTAGGCAATGGTGGGAACCACTATTAATCGGGTGATGGATTCTCCAGCCCGGGAAGCCTGATCCTCCAACAGGTTAGACACAATAGATGGACGAAATCCAGTGACATGGATGGCGAATGATCCCTTTTATGTGCTGCCGAGCAGAGTTCAGAACTGACCTTCGGTGCTTCTGCACCTTGATTCGTCCAAGGTCCTCAATCACCCTCGCTATCGCAGTCACTCGTTGGACGAATCAAACACCGTTTGCCGGATGAGCCACTATCCCGCTTTGCTCTGCACGCGGCGACAATCCGGTCGGGACAGGAAAAAGGTTGCCAAGCAGACAGTAACTCATCCGCGGAACAAAACGCGGTGCGCTCGGCCACTCGATCTATTTTCTATTTTGCAAGCGTCTTTGCGCTTCGACGATGCGTGTTGTCGTCGACGCGCTGATCGTTCCGCCTGTCGTCAAGTCGCCCAAAAGCCCTGTTGCACGTTCAGGCCGCGCAAGAGCTTCCAGAACAAAGACCGAGCGGTCAACGTGCGACCGTCAGCGGGAACAGCAAGTCTGTTATCGGCAGACCCAGACCCGACGCAGGCGCCATCCCCAACGGGTCTCAACCTCGACATAGCGTATGCAGGGACCCCAATTCGTGAAACCGTAGGGATAGGGTTGGCCCCAAAACGAAATATCCTGCAAATCGCTACGCGCGTTGAGGACTGAACGGCCGGAGTCTACTGGACCGAACGCCAAAGCCGAGCCTGCGCTTCCAACCAGCAGCAACAGGCCCATCAAATAAATGATGCCAAACCTTTGAACCATCGACCGCTCCCCATGGACATATTGCCGTGTCGTGTTCCTCTTCATAACACCCACCGGCACTTCAAACAAATCCAAGGGTTGATAAGTATATCGGTATCATAGCACCTGCAGTCCGATACACGGTAAGGTTACCCACGATAGTAATGGGAAAGATAATATAATGTCCTGATAAAAGTTTAGCGGATTTTTATCGACTTGATATTGCGCACCCACAATTTGGGACTGCCCATGAGTAAGGTTCAGAATGTGTCGCGTATTACGCCGCCAAAAGCGGGAACGGCATCGATTGATATTCCTATTTTTTCCGACGAGATCCCGAAACGCTCGTGGTTTGGCCTGCTCCGGCCCAAGCTCGTTGAAAAGGCCGTCCTGATCGCAGACGTGATTTTCATCGTAGCTGCCGGACTGGTCTCCAGTTTGGGCTATCGACTGCTGGCAAATGGCGATCTCGCGCATGTGGTGGCTTTCGCCGGTCTGGGAATTGTCGTCGCCGTCAATTTCACGGCAATTATGATCGCCCGCCGGAATTATCACCTGAAAAATCTCGCGCGATTTGCCAGGCAGGCCCGCGACTCCACCGTCATCTGGTCGAGTGTCTATGCCCTGCTCGCTGTGGTCGGCTTCATGATGAAGGTCAGCAGCGATTTTTCGCGCGGCTCGACGATCCTGTTCTTCGTCAGCGGCCTGGCAACTCTGCTGTGTTTCCGTTTCATCGTCGCCAACCGGATTTCCCAGGCTTTGGCGAATGGATCATTCACGCGAAGAAACGTCATCGTTATCGCCGAGAAGGGTCGTAATGCTTCGTCGCAATCGCTGATGGAGCTTCGACGTTGCGGTTATTATCCCGTAAGGACCTGCGAGGTATGCGGGGACGAAATCCTGTCTATCGGCATGACCAAATCCTTGCGTTCAAAGCTTGCGGACGTCATTCAGATTGCCAAAGATCAGCGGATCGAAGACATTTACCTTCTATTCGATTGGCAACATCATCGTGCTATCGACGGAATTCTTGCTGCGTTGGCGGTGATTCCGGTCTCCGTGCACCTGGTTCCCGACGAAAGTGCCGCGCGCTTTCTAAATCATCCCGTTTCGAATGTCGGCGGCACCTGGACAGCCGAGCTCAGGCGAGCACCGCTGTCCGCCACCGAACTCGCGGCCAAACGCTTCTTCGATCTCAGTCTCGCGACGGCTGCAGTTTTGACATTGATGCCCCTGATGCTGATCACCGCAGCGCTGATCAAACTCGATTCGCGCGGTCCCGTTCTCTTCCGGCAGAAACGCAACGGTTTCAACGGCGAGGCATTCGATATCTTCAAGTTTCGAACCATGCATGTCCTTGAAGACGGACCTGTGATCCGGCAGGCGACGCGGAATGATCCCCGTGTCACGAACCTCGGCCGCTGGCTCCGAAAATCCAGCATCGACGAGCTGCCGCAGCTTTTCAACGTCATCCAGGGCAACATGTCGCTTATTGGTCCTCGGCCTCACGCGATGTCGCACGATTCAGAATACGAGAAATTGATCGCCAACTATGCTTTTCGTCATCACGTCAAGCCCGGTTTGACCGGGTGGGCGCAGATCAATGGCTATCGCGGCGAGACACCTCAGATCCAGCAGATGGAGCGCAGGGTCGAATACGATCTTTGGTACATCAACAATTGGAGCCTGCTGCTCGACCTGAAAATTCTCCTGAAGACAGTCGTCGTGGCGCTGCTGCAACCCACCGCCTATTAGCGAACATCAATAAAATGTAGTTGTCGCGACCGCCGGCGAACTTGTTTTGAGCAACAGGAAAAGACGGCGGAGTCGACTGTAGTTCGTACATTGGCCGCTAGTCATAGTCATCTGGAATGCAAGTTCGTCACATACCTCCGCGTTCTGGAACCTTATCTTCATGAGCGGCTGTGACGTTGATCATGCTGGCCGAATAGGCCTGCACGGTCCTTGTCGCGACGGCGTCATGGTGGCTCATCGAAGCGCGGATGCTGCGTCTGCGCGACCGGATGGTTCCCCGGGAGCCCGCGACTTTGCACTTGCCGGCGGCCGCCAGGCTGGCATTGGCGGAAGAACCGATGCGTACCGGCAATTAGGCCTCGCCAGCGGCCGATGCTGAACGAAGCGCCTGCTCGAATGCGTCGCCGCCCAGGTTATGCGCATGGATTCGCGGCAGGGCAAAGAGATCGGATTTGGCGCACGCTGATCCAGGCCGCACGGAGCACGCAAAGACGAAACCTGCGGCCTTGACGGCGTCGCGAACCTTGGCGTCGAAGTCGCCATAGGGATAGGCAAAGCTCTCAACTGGCGCTGCGGTCAGCGCCTCGCAAGCGAGTTTGCTCTTGATGATCTCATGATGACAGGCAACGGTATCCAGCGCCGAGAGCGTTGGGTGGTTGACGGTGTGAGCACCGATCGTCACGAGGCCGTCCGCCACAAGAGCGCGGACCTCAGCGCTGGTCATGATCCGGTCAGGCCATGCGCGGTAATTACCGTTGGCGAAGGTCGACCGAAGTTGGGCCATAATCAGTTCGCGCTCCTCATCCCCCAAGCACCGTATCGTTCGCCATATCGATCCTATTGTCGCCTTCCGCCGCGTCAACATGGCGGATTTTGAGGTGCCATCCGCTCTCATAGGAGGCTCGGTGCCGACGTCGAAATGCACGGATTCCCCGCGGACCATGAGGTCAAAGCTCCGGGGGCCTTTTTCCAGCAGAATTAGCCTGGCGAGTTCGTCCCACCAAAATCCGCCGGAACGGTCAACGAAGCCGGTGGTAAGGAAGACTGTCGCCGGGACGTCCGCGGCCGCAAGGCGTGGCTTGGCGACGAGAAGGTTGTCGATATAGCCATCATCAAAGGTCAAAGCGACTGCGTTCGGAGGCAACGAGCCGGCCATCAGACCGCGAACGAAATCTGCCAGCGGAAGCGGATGCCGGGTGCGGCGCAGAACGTCCAGTTGCTCCTCAAAATGGGCAGGAGACACCGCAAGTTCCCAATGATCGACCGGATCGTCCGCAATCCGGTGATACGTCAGGATCAACGGCTTCGGCTCGGGCGGCCAAATCCGATGAGCGATGGACCGCAACCTGGTGCGAACCCTCAATCGGCTACGAATACTCATGCCTCCTGAGGCTCCATAGATTTAACGGCACGAATCGCAATGATCACCTGATAGTCCTCGTCGTAATGGTCGAGTTCTTCCTTCCGGAGTTCCTGAACAGCCATGCCTTGCAGAAAAGCGCTCGAGGTGAGAACATTTCCGTAAGTGACCACCGTTACGTTCTCCGGTCCGAACACGTCGCTGAAAAGACGCCGGGCGGAAACGTCGGTGAAGCGCCAATAATCACCCCAGCGATCCATATCGTAACGCGATATCTGGCTGATTCCGGGAACGGTAACCAGCGCAACCCCTCCGGGCCGCAGGGCATCTCGAAGGTGGATAACCGCCTGCTTGACCTCATAAATCATAAGCAGCGTTTGCGTCAGTATGATGCAATCGAAAGCTGATCTGGGAATGCCCTCTCCTGTCGCCAAATCGCCAACGATCGTGGCTGCGGGATTCCCTGAAACCAGATGCAACACCTCGCTGCGCGTTACCCGCTCGCCGCCAAATCGAACGGTATAATTGTTGTCGGCAACTTCAAGCGCACGGCCGCGGATATCACTGGCGTTCTGCGCGAGAAAGCTTTCGATATAGTAACGATCGACTGGCCTACCACGACCGCAACCAAAACCCCGGCTGATAGGCGACAATCGCCTGAGATCTCCGAAGCTGATTGATCCGATCGGGATGGGATATGGCTCGCTTCGAAACGAATCGATCCATCGGACGGCCGGGCGGGGCAGCACCTTGCTGGCGCGGCGCGCCACGGCGGCGGACAGTGCGCGCCCGGTGAAATAAGGCGCCCATCGAGCGGATTGGGCCAGAGATCGCATTGCGGTTCGAGGGCGACGTGCGCGCCACTGGGAAGCCGCTTTCCTGATCATGTCTGAGGCAAATTCCTTTCGCTTAAGCGCTCGGCCCTCTCGCAGAGCTGAAAGCGTGAGCGGGTCAGGAGCATTGCGCGCTTCGTATTGCTTGAATATCTGAAACAGGGCCTTCAGCTGTTCGACCCGGTTGCTGGACGTATTCTGACCGTGCATTCGGTACTCCGTAACGATCTCCTTGTGACCCGCGATTGGATATTTTTGCGTGAGGCGCAGATAGAGGTCTCGGTCTTCAACCCGCCGCAATGTCTCGTCGAACCCATTGATCTCCAACAGGCAATCACGCCTAAAAAGCACCATCGATGGCGTGCTGAAACCCCTGCGCAAAAACGCAAGATGCGCATTGCCGTCAATTGAATCAACGTAATCCGGCCCGATGATGCGGCCGTTCTCCGATATCGGGCGAAACCCGCCATACACGAACGCGCAGTCGGGTCGACTTGCGATGCAGGCAAGCCCCGCTTCTACCGCTCTGGGCATCAGGCGATCGTCGGCGTCGAGAAACAACACGTAACTCGCCGCAGCGTTGCGAAGGCCCGTATTGCGTGCTCCCGACAGTCCGCGATTCTCCTGTCGGATCAACCGCACATTCGGAAATTGCGCGACCACCGTTGCGGGGTCGTCGGTCGAACCATCATCCACAACGATAATCTCGTCGGGCAGCCGTGTCTGTGCCAAGGCGCTGTTGATCGCATCGCCGAGAAAACGGGCTTGATTAAAGGTCGGAATAATGACCGCAACAGCAGCCATGGAAGGCCCTCCGCGTCGAACTGGACCCCGATAGGCACCCCGTGCCCGCCGCTTGTTTGGCATGCCACTTTAGGCCCGATACAGAGCTATTAGCCCATTTTCATCGCTTACACCAAGGGGTTTGCGGGGCTGCCGAACCCGCTCGCGCAAACAGTGTCGATCCCGTGTAATACGGTTACTGTCACTGAAATCAGCATGACCGTGCTACGCAATGGGCACCTCCTCGTTTCCCAGTCCGGAATGAGAGTTTCCGGGTAGGATTGCCTGCGAGGAGCGGACTTATATAAGGCGGCTTGACGCTGTCGGAAGTACGCAAGCTGAAGTATCTGAGGAAGAGAATATACGACTGCGAAAGCTTGCTGCGGATCTCGCGCTCGACAAAGAGATGTTCTCCGAAGTCATTAAAAAGCTTTGGCCGCTGCGAGAGGCCGCGGAATGATCGACTTGGTTCGGACCTGCTTTAGCGTCTCGATAAGAGGCGCTTGTTGCGCGGTGCCGGCATGCCGAGGGACCTATCACTATCGTTCGGTCCGACCCAATCAGGCGCCACTACGCACGCGCGACGCACGAAAATGGAGAACTCGCGTCGATGCTACAATGAAGTCCGGCCACATAGCGCAATCGACAACAAGGCGCCCCGGCGAGAACAACTGTTACCCCCCTCAAGAGGCGCCAATACCGTATCGACAGACGTCGGTGCCGATGCGTTCGGCCACAGTCTAAGGATGCATCATTGTTTTCAATTTTTCCGCGAATATTCCAACAGGATCCTTCGGCATGAACTCCCGAATGACCGCCGCAGCTAGTTTCCCCATCCCTTGGAGCCTGTCGCGTTGCTCCCACATTTGCTCAAGCGTCCTGCCAAATGAGACGGCTACAGGAGCTTCAGCCAAGAATCCCGTAACGCCCTCTCGGACCAGTTCCGAGATGCCACCAACGTTAGTAGCGACAACGGGACGCCCGGCAAACATCGCTTCAACGACGGTCAGTGGCATGCCTTCAAATCGCGATGGCATGACCAAAACGTGATTTTCGCGCCAGATCTTATCGACCGCTACATGGCCCGCAAAAGACACCCTGTCCTGCAACTTAAGCCTTACAACCAGCCGCTCCATTACGTCTCTCGTGCGGCCCTTACCATAAAGAGTCAAACGCCAATTACGCTCCTTCCAATTTGAGTTTGCTAAAGCATCAAATAAGATGTCATGCCCCTTTTCAGGAGAAAAGCGCCCCACGCAAGCCATACGCAACTCTTGATCCGCTGGATCAAGCGGCCAAGGGATCGGAGAATCAATTTCGATGGTGAGCGGATTGCGAACAACCTCTGCGTTGTCCAGATCGCATCCGAGTTGTCTTTCTGCAAGGATTCTGTTGGCTTGGCAGACAAAAAAACACCGTCGAGCCAACGGGAGCGCTTTCCGATAACGGGCCGCCAATTCGCCAGTGGGCCACCACGACTCAAGGTTGGAATGCACCACGGTAGCGAAGGGCCAGCGTTTGGTGACGCACATTTCCGTAACGTCGATTGATGGAAAGGCTCCTCCCTCGGATATGACTACGAGACTTGGAGAGGAACGACCAAATGAACGCTCAATATCAAGCGCAATTTGCGCCTTGCCGGACACATATCGCCATGCCAGACTGATTAGCGACGGCTTGACCGGCCGCAACCGCAGATCCACGCCAACCGTCGACAGTTCACTTATCCGTCGATCAAGCTGGGGCCAACCTTGGGCGCTCGCAGCCACGGGCACACCCTGCTTTATCAGCAGTGTGGCGGTTCGCGTCCATAGTTCCTCCGATCCACCAAAAGGATCGGCGCCCATGGTCGATATGAACAATATATTCTTTTGCAAATGGCCCTCTCAGGTACACGCTTGGTCGCATTTCAGTAAACGCTCAGTATCTAGACCGCTTTCTCATGCACAATCGTCCCGCTCACCGGGGCTTCTGACCATTCCCATTCCTCATGATAGGCGCAGTCTTCCGCATTCCATCCCCAAAATATCGTTTTGTCGGTGCGAATGACCTCAAATGAGCAGAGACCATCAAGCCGTTCGTAGATTTCACCCTGCGGCGGCTCGGTCAAATTCACCCGCAGATGAAATTGGCCGACGTTGAGCCGCAGTGAGGGGAACCGGCATACCATACGGGTTTCGCCCTTCTGATTGCCGAACTTGACATCCGGATAATAGGCCCAGGCGGCTGCTGCACATTGCTGGAATTGGTTTACAATCTGGAACGAAAGGCAGGCCTTCTCCATGGGACGCTCGTGTTTAATCCATAATTTTATCTCAAGCGGCTCACCGAATTGGTGTATGGCGTTCCCGTCCGAAGTGACGACCTCGACCCGGCTGATGTGCGGAGCGCTGGTTTGCCGATCTGGCGCGCGGAGATAAGACGCAGCATTGCCACCTTTGGAAATATACGCTGAAATGCCGTCCTGAGTTGGACCGTCAGCAATAACTCGCCCGGAATCGAGCACGATTGCGCGATGCGTTAACGAGGCGACCGCGGCGAGATTGTGGCTAACCAGCAGCACGGTTCTGCCATCGCGACGAGAAACCTCGTCCATTTTCCCGAGGCATTTCTTTTGAAACTCCGCGTCGCCCACGGCCAGAACTTCATCCACGATGAGAATTTCCGGTTCCAGATGCGCCGCCACTGCAAATGCCAGGCGCATATACATTCCAGATGAAAATTGCTTGACCGGCGTATCGACAAACTTCTCCACCTGAGCAAACGCCACGATCTCATCGAATTTCTTGCGGATTTCACGCTGTGTCATTCCGAGGATGGCGCCATTGAGAAAGATGTTTTCCCGCCCTGTAAGCTCGCGATGAAATCCGGTGCCGACTTCGAGAAGGCTTGCCACACGTCCACCGAGTACAACCCGCCCGCTGGTCGGCGGCGTGATGCGGCTCAAAACCTTGAGGAGCGTACTTTTTCCGGCACCGTTGTGACCGATGATCCCAAGGATCTCGCCGCGCTTAACTTCAAAACTCACGTTCTGCAGCGCCCAGAATTCCTCGACTTCGTCACCCTGCACAACCTGCCGACCGCGGGCCAAATCGATGGCCTTGCGCGTGAAATTCCGGGTTTCGCGTGCAATCACATCGCGCAATGCAACGTATCGCTCCCGCTGAGTCCGGTGTCCTATTAGATATTTCTTGGAAAGATCTTCAACGTTGATGATGGTTTCAGACATCTGATCCACATGGCGATTGAATTCAAATAAGGTCGGCGAAGCTATTTTCCATCTTTCTGAATTGCCGAAAGCCGAGCCATAGAAAAAACACGATGACACTCGCGCTTACTGCGAGGCCCGGCAGATAGAGCCGGCTCTCCCCGCCCAGGATGCACCAGCGAAATCCGTCAATGATGCCTGCCATCGGATTCAGACCATAAAGCAGTCGCCAATACCCGGGGATCACGCTCGAGGTAAATCCCACGGGCGACACGTACAAGCCAAACTGTACGATGAATGGAATAATGTACCGAAAATCCCTGTACTGAACATTAAGAGCGGAGATCCATAAAGCCGGCCCCATCGTTGCAAAGAATGCAGCAACCATGAACACCGGGAGCAGCGATATTTGCCAATTCGGCAAAAATCGATACCAGACCATCAACGCAATCAGGATACAGAAGCCGATCAGAAAGTCCGCGAACGCCACGACGATCGTGGCTGTGGGCACGATGAGCCTTGGGAAATAGACCTTGCTGATAAGGTTGGTGTCGACGATCAGACTATTGGCCGCATCAGCGAGACCGGTCGAGAAGAATGACCACGGAAGCATGCCGGCGAAGACCATCAGGGCATAAGGCGTCGAACCGTCCGAAGGTAAGCGAGCCAAGCGGCCGAAGATGATGGTAAAAACCACCATTGTAAGCAACGGCCGGATCAATGCCCAAGATGCACCGATCACCGTCTGTTTGTAGCGAACCGACAAATCGCGCCAAGACAGGATCCGAAACAACTCTCGATACTGCCAGATATCGAGCCAGTATTGGCGATCGCGCGGTTGGGGCTCGATAATAATTGGCTCACGCATCGGCAAAGTTTTTAAGGGGCCGCGCCGTACGGATCGAGCACCGCTCTTGGACGGTTCAATATCTACCATACTATCTCATGTCAGACTGCCGCAAAAATTGCGCAAAACGCACCGGAGAATTGCAATCCGCATCGAAACGACCCATGGATTTATTTTCCCCTCGCGCAGAACCGACCAACAGCAGTCAGCTATGAAAGCCAAGAAAAAATGAGCAAGCTCGACGTCAATTTAGCTTGCTTCGCCGGAAATGTCCAATGGGCCCCGCACGTAACCTTAGTTCTTCAGCAAACGACTGCGGACCGATTGGCTATCATCACAGCCTCGCCAACGCCTGAACTCTGTCCTGCGTTACCATGTCACCCGCCGTGGCTGGACATTTTGCCGCAAATCACCTGGATGGACGCGCGTGGAAGAAAGGTTCCCAGATCGACCCCAACATTTCTGCGCTTACGCTTTGCCAGCGAAAAGCTGGAAGGACCACGGCCTTCTCGTTCAGGGTATTTGGGATGAACTCGTCGTTTCCCGGTTCGAATCGAGTGATCTTGAGGTCCACGAGATGTGGCTCGAAGTGCCGAAACAACTCCAACCTCGTTGCAAATCCTTTCTGGCGAGCGACAGCTTTGAGGCTTCCCAATAGAGAACGGACTACCTTGTCAGGATTTCTCGCGTATTCGCCTCGGCAAGCAATTTCTCAAAGTAGGCAACGGTTCGAGACAGACCTTCCTTAAGCTGCGTCTGCGGCTCCCAGGAAAGTTGCTTTTTAGCCAGCGAGATATCCGGCTGGCGCTGACGAGGGTCATTGTCCGGTAGGGATTGGTGAACAATTTTCGAGCGTGTCCCGATCATTTCAATAATGGCAGTGGCCAGTTCAATAATGGTGAATTCGTTGGGATTGCCAATGTTGATAGGGCCGGTGATGGTATCCTCAGTTGCCATCAAGCGTATCAAGCCGTCGATCAAATCATCCACATAGCAAAATGAACGCGTCTGCGTGCCATCTCCGTAAATAGTGATGTCCTTGCCAAGCAATGCCTGGACAATAAAATTTGATACCACGCGCCCATCATTGGGGTGCATGCGCGGACCATAGGTATTGAAAATACGCGCCACCTTTATGCGCAACTTGTTCTGACGCCTATAATCAAAAAATAGCGTCTCCGCGCAGCGCTTTCCCTCGTCGTAACAGGAACGCGGGCCAATCGGATTGACGTGCCCCCAATAATCCTCCGTCTGCGGATGAACGCTTGGATCGCCGTAAACTTCCGATGTCGAAGCCTGCAGAATTTTGGCTTTCACGCGCTTGGCAAGACCCAGCATGTTTATGGCGCCATGCACGCTGGTCTTGGTCGTTTGCACCGGATCGTGTTGGTAGTGTACTGGCGAGGCCGGACAGGCGAGATTGTAGATTTCGTCTATTTCCAGATAGATCGGAAAGGTTACATCGTGACGAATGAGCTCGAAGTGCTTGTTATCGAGCAAGTGTTCGATATTCGTACGCGCACCGGTAAAGAAGTTGTCAAGACAAATGACATTGGCACCCGTCGCCAGGAGGCGTTCACACAAATGGGAGCCAAGAAATCCGGACCCGCCCGTCACAAGAATACGCTGTTGTAGATGCATGTTTTCCTCAAAAGTCGCCGGCAGAATGATCCAATAGCGCGGCAGATTAAGCTTTCCTTTTTGACATCCAGTTCCAGGCATCCGCAATCTGCATATCGAGAGCGGAGCGCCTCGGTGCCCAATCAAACAAAGTATGAGCTCGGTCAGCCGACCCGACGAGAACCGCCGGATCGCCAAGTGGGCGTGGCGCATTTTGTTTCGGGCTGAAGCCTTTGAACTAACGTTATTGGAGTTTCCTTCGGCGTTAACGCAGAGGACTCAATGAAGTCTTGGTGCCTTCGCCAGGTGACGAATTTTCAGCAACTGGGCGAGTTGTCCGAAGCGTGTCGATCTTCGAAGTTCACTTTCCGATGCAAGTTCCAAGTGCAAGTTCCAAGGCGGGATTCAGGTTCCTATGAGGTATCATAATACTACTTCCTTGCGGTAACAATAAAGCTATCAATCGGTTGAAAATATTTTGTTATCTTCACATAAGGGGGGTTTACCAGAGCCTGAAGAAGTTTGTTCCGGCAATAGCAGAAACAGCTAGGGATATTATGGCGACAAAAAATTTATCCGCCGCTCTGGTGTGCGGCGCGGGAGGCTTCATTGGTGGCCATCTGGTCAAGCGCCTCAAGCGGGAAGGATTTTGGGTGCGCGGAGCGGATCTGAAATTTCCCGAATACGCTGAAACGGAGGCTGACGACTTCGTCATCGGCGATCTCCGCGACCAGGCGTTCTGCCGGCAAATTGTCGATCGGCGATTTGACGAGGTGTACCAGCTTGCAGCCGACATGGGAGGGGCCGGCTATATCTTCACAGGGGAGCATGACGCCGACGTCATGCACAATTCTGCGACGATCAATTTGAACGTTCTTGATGCTTGTCAGAAGCGAAATGTCCGCGGCCTGTTTTATTCCTCATCCGCCTGCATGTACCCGGAGTACAATCAAAAGGATCCCAACAATCCGAATTGCGCTGAAGACTCCGCCTACCCCGCTGCGCCGGACAGCGAGTACGGTTGGGAGAAGCTTTTCTCCGAGCGGCTATATCTCGCCTACAACAGAAACTATGGAATGAGGAATCGCGTCGCCCGCTATCACAATATCTTCGGCCCCGAAGGCACCTGGGATGGCGGAAAGGAAAAAGCGCCAGCGGCGATTTGCCGCAAAGTTGCGCTAGCGAAGAATAACGGTGAGATCGAGATCTGGGGCGACGGAACCCAAACACGTTCATTTCTCTACATTGATGAATGCCTGGAGGGCACGACACGGCTGACGCGTTCGGAGTTCCAGGGGCCGGTTAACATTGGATCCGAGGAGATGGTGACGATCAATCAGCTTGTGGACCTCGTGAGCGACATTGCCGGCAAAAAGCTGAGCAAGAAAAATATTCCGGGGCCACTCGGCGTTCGTGGCAGAAATTCCGACAACCGGTTGATTGAAATGAAGCTGGGCTGGAAGCCATCCGCCACGCTGCGTTCTGGTCTTGAGCGAAGCTATGAGTGGATCGAGAGGCAGGTGCGTAGCAATCAATATCACGCTTAGGCCGCCGCCGGTACGTAAAGTACCTGCTGGAGTCATCTAACTCCGGCGCAACGCAGCATGCCGTGGGAGCTTGCTGTGGGAGCTTGGCCAAAGCAGAGGCTCTGTTGTCGCGATTGGATTTCGGGAGTCCCTCTCATTTAATATCCAGCAATTCGGCGCTGAAAGGCAAATGCACTTGACCGATTTGGCGACAAGGGAAATTCCCAGAACGCGGGTTCTTGGTGTTCCCATCAGTCTAATTGATCTGTCCAAGGCGACCAAACAGATCTCGGAATGGGCTCTGGACAAGACCAAGTCCCGCGCCGTTTTCGTTCGCGATAGTCCATCCGTGGTGTTGGTATCTGAGCAGGAGGAACTGCTAGGACTGCATGAGAACGCCAGCCTTGTCGTGGCCGATGGCGCACCGCTGTTCTGGATCTGTCGGATGTACAGCGGCGGTAACGAGATTGGTCGCGTTCCCGGAGCAGATTTGGTTGAATCCGTATGCAAGTTGTCGTTGGCAACAGGACAAAGCCATTTCTTCTATGGCGGAAGACCGACCGTCGCACAGACGATGGCCGATTTGCTCTCAAAGAAATATCTCGGACTGAAGGTTGCCGGAACCTGCAGTCCGCCAATGCTCGACATCGGACCTGATTTCGAAGTTCGCGGCCCCAACCTGGAGGATGCGAAACGGATTCAGGAAAGCGGCGCGGATTTTGTTTGGGTCGGCATTTCAACCCCGAAGCAGGAGTATTGGATATCAAAAGCGGCCCCGATAGTCGGCCACGGAGTGTTTATCGGTGTGGGTGCGGCTTTTGATTTTCACTCAGGTAATGTTCAACGCGCCCCAGCGTGGATGCGAAACAACGGTCTTGAGTGGTTGCATCGACTTGGCAGCGAACCACGCCGTCTGTGGCGGCGTTACCTAGTGCTCGCACCCCGTTTTGCGTTCCTGGCTTTGCTGGAGTTGTCCCGGCGCTTGGGGCGCGCGTAGCCTGTAACAGCCTTAAAGAATCAGCGCTGGTATTTCATCGTGATGCCCGAGTCTTCGATCTGAGCCTGAACAGAACCAATGATCGAATTTATAACCTATTTTGTCTTTCTAACGCGCTCCGTCGTCGACGGGATATTCAGTTCGATTGAATTCCAGGCCGGCGGCATGTTGCTTACGGCCGGCGCTATCCTGAATTTGGTCGTTCTGGGGCTCGCAGCAGCGCTATTCTTTCAACGGCGAGGCTCCATTTTTCCAATCAAGGTTTGGCTTCCGTATCTCGCCATCGCCACTCTTTCGGTCACGTGGTCGTCCGACAAGGGTGCTGCCGTCAGGATGTTGCTTGTTCTATTTACCTACGCTGCCATGTTCGCAATCCCGTTTTTTTTGCGAGTAGACTACCGACGCAACGCATGGCTCATCAAAGCAAGCATCTATTCGTCCGTCATTCCTGCGTTATACAGCGTACTAGAGTATTTTTACTTTCTTGAAGACGACGGGCGAATAAAATCGACATTTATGCATCCGAACGTCCTTGCATTTTATCTGATGGTCATTGTTGGAATAATATATTTCCTGTTGTCGTCATCGACCGTGCACATCAGACCCTTTTTCAGAAAAATGCTGGTTCTGTATTCCGGGCTTCTGGTAGGGCTAATCATCCTGACCGAAACACGTTCTGCCTGGTTTGCAGTCCTGCTGATCCTTGGAGCGTTCGCATTCTTTGTGGATCGACGCTATCTTCTCGCGCTTGTTCTGCTTCCTGCGCTTCTGTTAGTGCCTGCCGTCTCGAACCGGATAAGTGATCTTGGGCAGGGCACCGAATATACGGGTCAGATGAGAAGCGAAGACGATGCGGTTAACTCTTTTGCCTGGCGGGAGCTGATGTGGGAGTCGGCAATGGACGATGTGGCCGGCTCACGGATCCTGGGAAAGGGTTTGGCCTCCTTCGGTCTGAACTCAATCGTGTTCTTTCCGCTGGCTGATAGGGAGCCGGACGACTACGGGGCTCACGGATTGGGAGCGCACAGCGCGTACGTTCAAGCGCTTTACGAGACCGGTATTTTGGGCTTCGTTTGTTACATCGGGATGTATTTCAGTTTAATCAAACGCGCGCTGCGCCAGTACCGTCGCGATCCGCGAGGGACGGTCATGATGGTGTCCATTATCCTGGCCTACATGACTGTGAATTTTTCCGACAACATTTTTGATTACGGCGGGCTGAATTGGTACTTCTGGGGATTCTTTGGCACTGTTTTTGCAAAATTTGACCGAGATACAATCGAAATTGCTGCGAGGAGCCGGTTAGCGCGGCAAGTTGATGTTCAGCCATTCGCTTCTGCTTCTTGAGATGTTCTCGCGGCCTATTACCCTGGCGACCCGCGCTCTGGGATCAAAAATGAAAGCTCGTGCGGACCGTCCTACTTGCAAGCGAAGGAGCGATCGTTGCGCTTTTCAATTGTAATCCCTTGCTTCGACCGGCGAGCGGATCTGCGGACGGCGATAAAATCATGCCTGACCCAGACGTTCACGGACTTCGAGCTCATCGTCGTGGACGATGCTTCGAAAGAGCCCCTAGAAGATATCTGCAACGAATTTGGCGACGATCGTATCAAATACCATCGAAATGCAGTCAATCTCGGTGTTTCTCATTGCAGAAACACCGGAATCGAACACGCGGTCGGTCAATATATTTCTTTCCTTGACTCGGACGACTTGTATCTTCCGAACCGACTCGAAGTTATCGATCATTATCTTAGCGACATCGCAAATCTTCAGCGTATAATTTTTCATCGCCAACACCGCCTACTGGCTCCCAACGAAGCGGGCCCGATCGCGCCAGCTCGGCTGCCCCTGGACAACGAACGACTGGACAATTTTATTCTCATCGGCGGAAATTTCATCCAAACAAACTCGTTTTTGGTAGAGAGAGAGCTGGCAAAAGCGATAAAGTTCGATGTACTTTGCAAAAGACACGAGGACACCAAGTTTATCATCGAATGCTGGCTGGCCTCGCCGAGTTATATCGCCTGCAACGAAACGCTTTCAATTTATCATGACTTCCGGCTATCGTCGCGACTGTCGAAGCAAAACGGGTTCGAGCTGCTCGAACCTTTGCTGCTGCTGACGGCTCAAAGATGCTCGCGAGAAGCCCATGCTGGCTTTGCTGCGTATGCCAGCTCCGAAATCTCTTTTTTCCAAAAGCCCCTTTATGTCTTGGCTGCGATCTGGCAGGCATATCGTCTAGGCGTAACCGTACCGAGATGTGCCGTGTATCTGAGCCGAAGCGTATTCGGCACCACGACGGTCGACGGGATCATCCACAAGGCGCGTATCCTTTCGCTTCGCTTCCGCCACGCGTTCGAGGAACGAGAACTTCAACCGCAGATCAGGCCCTAAAATAGCTTCTTCGGCCAGATTGACCCGAGAGCTGTCCGCCGCGGCGGTTATGCAAGGAGGACGCATATGGCTTGCCGGCATTTGAGCTCGGCTTACCGTCGGGTCGTTCTTTTTTCATCTCTCCTGCTAGCCGCGTCGCTGACGATCCTGCTGCTATACGGAACTGGCAGCCAAAGCGGGACTGAAGCCCATCCGATTCCGCGAGAGGCTATCAGTCCAGAGATAGCCGGCGGGGGGTACCCGGTTTTCGACAAGAGCAGCTTCTGGTATCAACCAATCCCGAAACAGGTAGAGCTTGACGACAAGTCCGAGCAATTCTCGCGGGAATTTGCGCGGCAGGTAAAGAGCTACTTCGGTCACATCGGACTCAACTTCAGCAGTTACAGTAGTCCTCTCTATACCGTCGGCCCGGATGTCCCCGTGGTGACCGTGGCGCTGTGGGACTGCTTGCATAAGGGATCCAAGGACCAGAAACTGGCGCGAGACTTTGCCGCCGTGCCGATTCCATCCTACGCCGAGCCGGCCGACGGGACGGACTCGGAGATGTCGATTTACCAACCGGCGACTGACGTCCTTTGGGAGTTCTGGAGGGCACGGAAGGTCAACGGCAACTGGCAAGCCTGTTGGGGCGGCCGTATGTCCAACGTATCGAGCAACCCCGGCATCTGGCAAAAGCCGTATGGCGTCGCTGCAACGGGCTTGCCCTTCGCGCCAGGACAGATTCGGACAGAGGAGCTTAGGCAGGGCGAGATTCGACACGTGCTGGGCATCGCCGTCGTCGACGCGGAAGAAGGAGAGTATTCTTGGCCGGCGAATCGTTCGGACGGTTGGAATCCCCGCAAGGCGCCAAACCGCCTCCCCGAGGGGTTGCGGCTGAGGCTTGACCCAACGCTCAATCTTGATCGGCTGGACCTTCACCCCATTGCGAAAACAATTGCCAAGGCTGCCCAAATCTATGGATTTGTGATCTGGGACAGGGGCGGTTCGGTAGCGCTTCGAGCCGAAAATCCAAAGCGGTACACGATGATCGGATTACCGAATCCCTATCCTTCCTTGCTTGGGACTACGCCAAATTACAAGATAATGGAGCGGTTTCCGTGGGATAAGATGCAGTTCTTGCCGATGAACTATGGCAAGCCCAAGTGAAGCCCGGCTGGTTGTGCAATATGATGACTTGCAAATGAACGTCCTGCGATATGCAAATGAGCAAAACTGATTTCGACGTAGCTTATATTGTCAGTCAATATCCCAAGGTATCCCACAGCTTCATACGTCGAGAGATTTTGGAGCTGGAGCGGCGCGGCCTTCAAATTTTTCGTGTTTCAATCCGCGGGTGGGATATACCTCTGGTGGATCCGATAGACATCGCGGAGTTGGAAAAGACTACGTTCGTTCTTAAGGTTGGCGCGCTCCAAGTCCTGCTCGCCTGCTTCACCGAGGTCATTAACTTCCCGATACGTTTCTGTTCGGCAGCTCTGCTGGCTCTGCAGATGATGCGAGGATCCGATCGGCTCGCGATCTGGCATTTGTTCTATCTGGCCGAAGCGTGCTGGATCGCACCGCAAATTCGTCAGCGTAAAATCACCCATTTGCACGCGCATTTTGGGACAAATCCGACAGAAGTTGCCGCGCTTACCGCCATTCTGGCCGATGTCACGTTCAGTTTTACGGTCCACGGACCGGAGGAATTCGACAAGGTGCACTCAATACACCTTGCAAAGATGGTCAAGCGCGCAACTTTTACGGTGGCGATATCTTCTTATTGCCGTAGTCAGATCTACCGCGTCACGGACTACCAATTGTGGGACAAGATCAAGATCATACATTGCGGCATTGATCCAGAATTCGCCGAAGTCGACGCAATGGAACCGCCGGAGAACAACAAGCTTGTGTGCATCGGGCGGCTGAGTGAGCAGAAAGGTCAACTCCTGCTGGTCGAGGCTATGGCCGACCTCTTCAAGGAGAGGCAGGATTTCGAGTTGGTACTGGTGGGCGACGGCGAATTCCGTGCACCGATCGAAAAGCTGATCGCCAGACATGGCTTATCAAAGCAGATTAGAATCATTGGCTGGGCAACCGCTGCGCAGGTCAAACGGGAGATTTTAAGCGCGCGCGCGGTCATCCTGCCGAGCTTTGCCGAGGGACTGCCCGTTGTTTTGATGGAGGCGATGACCCTGGGCAGGCCCGTTCTTAGCACCTTCGTGGCTGGCATTCCCGAGCTCGTGGTCGACGGAAAGACCGGTTGGTTGTTTCCGGCAGGATCGAAACGGGACATGCTTGATGCTATTCGAAAATGTCTTGTCGCGCCGGCCAGTGTTCTTCAAGAGATGGGACGCTGCGGTCGCGCGCGCGCCCTGAAACGACACAACCTGTTCCGACAGGCAGATCTTCTGCTTGAACTTTTTGGTTGGCGTGCAGGCGGGCCCGCTACAACGTCCCTGCTAGAAACGTCATCTGCAATTCAAGGTAGAAATGTTTGATAAAGCATCTATCCATGACTTTTCGCTGACCAATCTCAACACCGAGAGCTTGCATGATGGTCGATCGACACGATCCTGACTGGGCGGCCGACCTGGCGCGTGTTGGCAAACGCGCCGCAATGTTGCGTGAGCAATCTCTGTGGGCGATCTGGGTGTACCGCTACGGAAGACGCATCGATCGGCGCGCCGACGGACTTTGCAAGACAGTTGAAACACGGTGGTACTGGATGCTGTTTCGACTCGTGGAAACCATAACCGGGATCAGCATAGCCAGGGCATGCACCATCGGTCCGGGCTTGCGAATCTGGCACTTTGGAGGAGTTTTTCTCCACCCGAACACAGTTATAGGCAGGAACTGCACACTCCGGCAGGGAGTAACGATAGGGAATCGAGGTGCAGACGATGATGGCGCGCCCGTGATAGGCGACGACGTTGAACTCGGTGCATACGCCCAGGTCATTGGACCAATGAGGATTTGGCGACGGCTGTCGAATAGGCGCGCTTGCCGGCGTCGTCAAGGAGCTGGCGGCCGGCGCCGTCGCTGTCGGACCTGCTCCCCGTATACTGACGTTCACGAACGGAGAGCGTGATGGCGACAATCGAGGTCTTGCTGCCGGTCAAAAACGCGCTGCCGTTCTTGGCCGAATCGATCGAAAGCGTCTGCAGTCAGACCTTCAGGGATTGGCGACTGTTGATCCTGGATCACGGCTCGACCGATGGATCGACCGAGCTTGCCCTAAAATACGCTGAGAGAGACAAGCGCATTGTCGTTCATGTGAATCCGGATGCGCCCGACCTGGGTGGATTGCTCAACTTCGGACTCGGTAAGGCGGACGGCCGCTTCATTGTTCGGCAAGATGGTGATGACGTATCATTGCAGACACGCTTCCAAACAGTCGTCGATGTCTTCTCCGCTGATCCCGATTTGATCGTGATGGGTGGCCAAGCCTCGATGATTGATGCTTCGGGACGGGATATCGGTTATATCAGCCGTCCTCTCTCTCCTGCCGCAATCGTTGCGGCATCGTTTTTCTACATTCCGGTCGTCCATCCAGCGGCGGCATTTAACCATTCCCGCCTGGCAAGTCTCGGGGCGCTATACGGTAACGACATTTTGAACGTTTTGCCCCCGGAGAAGTCCGTGAAGGTTCTAAGCTTGGCTGAGGACTACTTCCTGTTTGGGCAACTCGCGCTACTCGGGAAATGTCGTAACGTTGCGGCCCCGCTGATCAAACATCGCATTCACGATAATAGCGTTAGCGTTGCCAACCGGGTTGCGCAGAATGCTTGCGCTTTGAGCATCTCCCGCTTTCTGGCTATGTCCTTCGCAGAAATGAAAGGCACAGCGGTATTTGATCCTGCACCGTTCTGTTCGCATGCGGAGAACGTTTTTGATTGTGGTCGGGAAGATTACTCTCCGGAATTCGACCGGATGGCGCGCTCGTTGGAAGAAGGCCTGGGTCAATCTCAAGAACTCACCCGGGAACTGGCGTTCCGTCGTGTCCTTGCCAAGCGTGATTCCGTAACCATGGCCGGTCGCTATGCAAGTTTCGTGTTGAGAAACGGCCTGCGAGCGCCAGAATATCGTCTGCTCCGCAACTGGCTGGCACGCTTCATTAACGACAAATACGTAACTCGGGTTGAAGACGGTCTCACTCTGGAGAGTTAACTGACCTAATGGGCTCCGTCCCTTCTGGATTGCTCCGGCCATCGTGAAGAACAGACGTCGAATATCGCGCGCACCCTCAAAGTATTCATGCGTTCCGCAGCTACGTCGCGGAAGGCTCACGGAAAGTGCGTTCGTCGGGAATCCTGACGGGCCTCATGGCTTGCTCAGCAGGAGCTGACTTGACCGAGGACTTCGCTGCGAACCAGAGCGCCCTTCGTCCTCTGAGTGTCGGCCGAAACAAAAGGGACTTAACCGCTGCCATGGTTGCCGCGAACGGATTGTTCAAACTGAACAAAATTTCGGTGAGCCGAACTTGGCGATACGCCGCAATGGTTCGCCTCTCGGCTATATCGTGAACGTCCTGAAGTGCTCGCTGTAACAGCAGAGAATTCCCAGCCAGCTGGCGAAGCTCCGTCAAGGTGATGCTGAACTGCCCCCCCGTTTGGACCGGACACCGGCGTTAGCCGGAGGAGCTGCTATGTTGCCGTCGCCATGGGCTCTTCCCGAGCCTGGTCTTCCGATGGAGACGGCAATGAGCGAAGGGAGGCAAGGAAACGGTACGGGCGGATGAGGATGTGGTCGCCGCCTCCGAGGTTGGCTGGAGGAGCGGGTTCGAAACCTCGAACGCATCCTCGGCTGCAAGACCATGGAGATCGAGATCCTCAAGGAGGCCCTTGATCTTGCACGGGTAAAAAAACGACCCGTCGTCAAGGCGATGTAGTTCGAGCTGACGCTCAACCAAACCTTTGCCGCCATGGCCGAGTACTACGACACGACGATTTTGCCTACCCGCAGCCGCAAGCCGCGCGACAAGGGCAAGGTTGAAGGCGCGGTCCTGATTGTCGAGCGATGGATATTGGCGCGGCTGCGCCACCGGCGGTTCTTCAACCTTGCCGATCTCAATGCCGCGATTGGCGAGTTGCCCGAGGAGCTGAACAATCGACCGATGTCCCGCCATATCGGCAAATCCCGCCGGCAACTGTTCGAGGAGATCGAGCGCGCTGCGCTGGCGCCGCTACCGAGCGAACCGTTCGAATATGCTGAATGGAAAACGGCCAAGGTTCACCCCGACTATCATGTCGAAGTCGACAAGACCTTTTACTCGGTGCCGCACCGCCTGATCGGCCATCGGATAGACGTCCGGCTCACCCATCGGGCTGTCGAGATCTTCCAGGATCACCAGCGTGTCGCCAGCCATGTACGCCGCTCTCAGCGCAGTTACGCCAATATGACGCCGGCAAGTTTGATCAACATGGCGGGGCGGATCGGCGTCAACACCGCCATCCTGGTCGATCGCATGATGCGCGAGCGGCCGCATCCCGAGCAGGGTTATCGTTCCGCCATGGGGCCATCGCCCTGGCGCGGCACTACGAGCGCGATCGGCTGGAGGCGGCCTGCGCAAGAGCGCTCGTCATCAATGCGATCAGCTACTCCTCCGTGAGTGCCATCCTCAAATCCGGGCTCGATCGTGCAACCCCTCCGGCTGAACCCAACAAAGCCACGCCCTCACCACGCCGACATCCGTGGTGGCGGCTATTATCAATGAAGGAAAGGAACATTATGATGCTGGCCCACCCACCCGACCCTCGACCAGATGCAGGCCCTTGGCCTCGCCGGCATGGCGGCGGCCTATCGGCAATTGGCTGAACAGGATCATGGCACCGCGCTCAGTCAGGAGGAGTGGCTCGGTCTGATGCTCGATCGCGAAGCCGCCATGCGCGCCGACAGACGCCTGACCGATCGCTTGGCCTCAGCCAAGCTGCGCTTCGTAGATGCCTGTATCGAAGATATCGACTTCACCTCCAGCCGCGGCCTTGACCGGCGTTGTCGTACAACCGCACCCGGCGACACTCGATCGGCTATCTCAGCCCGGTTGAGTTCGAGCGCAAGGCGGGATTAGCTTAACTGAGCGTCCACCAAACCGGCGAGTGCTCACCAAGCATCTTTTCCGACTTGCACTCACCCCCGGCGGGAAATCTGCTAGATGCTTTGCTTTCCAGTCAATCCCTAAAAGTAACCACCGATAAAATTTTCAATTGACTCCATCACTACACAACATGATGCTGCTTAAATGGAGACCGGGAGCACCGATCTGCAATGAATGAAGCATTGAAGAAGGTGATTGAGACCGTATTGCCGCCATCGGCTGTTCAAGCTTTAAAAGCGAGCCGAGCAAACCTGAAACAGCGCTCAGCCAAGGCAGCCTTCGACACACCCGGACCATCGAACAGCTTCTTGCCATCATCACAAATCGAGCTTCTACAATCGAGATATCCTCTCGCCATTCCATACCAATACGATCCTGCAGCGCTCTTGCAGAGGGGCGTTGAAAGAAAGCGAGAAATCGAGCGCTTTGTCAGCACGAAGGCAAAGAAAACGCTCGAACTTGCTGGGGGCGACGCGATGGTGAGTGGCGTTCTCGCGAGAGACGGCGCGGTCGCCACTGCAATTGATCTATCTACGAATCACGTCGACCCGCGTGCGATCGCGTTTGGCGCGAAAGCCCTTGCCGCCGATGCGGAAAAGCTTCCCTTCGGCGACGGCTCGTTCGATGTTGTTTTCTCCTATAACGCGTTCGAGCACTTTCCAAATCCAGAGATCGTACTGAAAGAAGCCTTACGCGTTTTAGGCCCCGATGGGATTGCATACTTCAGCTTCGGACCTCTGTATCGGTCGTCATACGGCCTCCATGCCATGCATTCGATTACAGTTCCGTTTTGCCATTACCTTTGGTCTCGCGACGATATGGACGCCTACATCAGCAAGGCGGGCATGGGGAGGATCGAATACGAGACGCTGAACGAGTGGACGATAGATCAGTTCAGAAGTTTATGGGATCGCTGGGCTCCCTACGCCGCTAAAACCCTATACCGTGAGGTTCCAAGCATCCATGGGACCGACCTGGTCAACAAGCATGCTGAATGTTTCCGAGGCAAAGTCGATAAGTTCGAGGATCTGACTGTCGCCGTCATTCAGATCGCGTTGAAGCGCACTAGCAAACCTTTCTCACAAAGTGTTCAATAGCGAGGCGGTGCAGGTCCATACAGGGCTAGATCGGCAGCCAACAACGTTTCCATTGTATGGATTTCGATATTACCGGCATGGGCTTCGGCGATGTCGTTCAGGTACGGACGTTAGGATCATCTCAATCATTGTGTGCGGCGATGATCAGAACTCCTTGTTTGCTTTCGTTCTGGCAAGTTCCTGTGCAATCTTGGTTGGGATGCTTGTCCCAGTGCCACTGGGCTGCGCGATATTGATCGCTGGTATATTGAGCTCATCAATAGGGTAAGTGCCACCAAGAATGAATGGTGGATCAGGGGGATTTTAAGGTCGCCGCCGAGCTGGCGTTCGATGCCTTCATCGAGAGCTACGCGCTGAAATACGAGAGAGCCGCCGACTGGCTGAGCAAGGATCGAGGCACGCTGCTTGCTTTCTACGACTTCCTAGCCGAGCACCGGAAACACTTGCGGACGACTAATACCATCGAAAGCACCTTCGCCACCGTGCGCCACCGCACCATCCGATCGAAGAGTTGTCTGTCGAACGGGACCGCGCTCGCCAGGGCCTTCAGGCTGTCGAGGGCGCACAGAAAAGCTGGTACCGTCTTGATGGGCACAACCAATTGCCAAAACTCTTTTGGTGTGACATTCAACGATGGGATCGAGGTCATCGCCAGGCTGACGTGAGCCCGCCGCCTGACCGGCCGCGCCGTCACCAAAATTTGGCGATAGCTCCAGTCACGCCTACAACGTGTTCTGTTCCGAGCGAAGATGAGGCGCTTTCAGAACATACGTTGATGCGGTGGCTCCACTTGGCCCGGAACCGATCGAACGCATTTCGGCCATGCGAGTTACCCAATCGGGCTATGATCGCACACTCCGGACCTCGCGGCTCGGCTCGATTGATGGAATCCATCGCGTATCGCGTCAACACCGGCACCCAAGGAATGGTCGCGGAGCGGGTGGCTCTGCGCATGCATCTGCGGGGAAATGAAACATGAGTTCGGCAGCCGTCATTCCAGTCCGCAACCGTCCGTTTCTGATTGCAGAAGCGATTGCGAGCTCGCAGGCACAAACCCCTGCCCTTGAATGAGATCATCGTTGTTGACGATGGCTCGACGAACACGCCGGACGTTGTCGAACGCTTGTCTGCGACAATCTGAAGGTCGCCTTCGTCAAATCGGCATGCTTCCCCGAGAAAGTCCTTGACCTCGGTGTCGACCGCCTGGGCGAGAAGGGCACGTGTGCGCCGTAGCGCAACACTTCTGTGAGTTGATCAGCGACGTTTCCTGGCTGAATCAGCTTGATGATGTTATCCTTGGACGCGGCATCATATCGCTGCTTCGGTGGAGAAGTGGAGGCGTCGAGCACCCTCACGAGTGCTGCTTTTCCGATTCCCACCATCACCAACTTTCGGCGATGGCCCGCGATTGCATCGATCGCTTCTGATTGCGAAAAAATATGGTTGTCGAAAATGAGCATTGCATCTTGAGACACAAGCCATCCTCGTCAGTCGATGTCTCATCCTGTTCTCTATCGCCCTGACACTCGCGTGATCCGCACCATCCAATGCTCAGAAGGGCCGAGAACGGCGTTCGCCGACGTCTGCTCCGGGAACTGAGGCACCTTCCAGATCCTTGGAAGCCAATACTTGTGCAAATTGATTACGATAGGATTTCTTGAGCTCAGCGAGCCTGCCCAACAGCTTCTCGTGCACAGCCCAACCAGGACCGGCAACAATGTCAGCCGCTTCCTGATAGAAGTGGGAGCGCACTAATCCCGCGAATTCCGATAATGTCTGATCCGCAATATCCGGAGGAAGAGAAGAAAATACCCTTAGCGCCAGGGGAAGTCTTCGAATTGCGATCCAGGACTCGTTTGGTCCCAGTGAATAGGACATACGTAGAAGTTTCAGGCCGTCGTCAGCGGCACCACCACGTTCTTGTTGAATCCAATATTTGATTAACCACAGGAATGAACTACTCGGAGTTCCTTCGAGCGCGGCCGTTACGGCAGTATTGAGATTAGAGAGGTCCGATGCGATTTGCGGATCGTGAGCGACCAGCTTACTTTCGGTGAGTTTGAGACGTATCACCGCAACGTCATTCAGCGCCGTAGATCTCAGGGTTTGGGGTGGTATCGCATCCAGTCGACGTTCAAGCCAATCCAGCTGGGTCGCGTTGTAGCTCTCTCCCGACAAAATAGTCTGGACGGTATCCGAAAGCATTACCTCAGCACGAAACACCGGCAGGCTGTAAATCACCCAAGCCAGCGAACAGATCCCTAACGAAGCAGTAAAACTTCGAGCTAGCCAAAACCCGGGCTTCGATAGCTTTTTCACAAACGCTACGCCGGTGAAGCAGATTGACCATAGTAGTTCTTGTAATCCTGCTTGCCGTAATATGTCTCGTAGCGTCCCAGCACGCGCACGTCCGCCTTGTTCAATACGACTCCGAGCAAGCGATCCTGCAGTTCGGGGAAAGCCGAGAGTTGAGCTTGCACCAGATTCCTCTGGGTCCGCCCCCACTCGATCACGTAGACATAGGAATCCATGATCTGTGTCGTGGCGCGGACATCGACAACCGGCGCGATAGGCGAAAGATCGATAATGACATAGTCATGCGTCTTACGCAGTTCGTCGAGGAACTTCTTGAAGACGCTGGAACCCAAAATCTCGTTGGTATGAGAGAAACTCGAATTCACCACCGCGGGGAGAAAGCGCAGGCCGGTAGCCTCATCGACGTGAACGGCGTCATCCAACGTAGTCTGTCCGGCGAGGACCTCCAGAAGCCCTGCTTTGGAACTCGGCGTCAAAGCCCGGCTAAGAGAAGGGTTTCGCAAATCCCCGTCCAACAAGATAACCCGTTTGCCGGCATGCGCCATTAATTGTGCCAGATTCGACGAGACTGTCGACTTGCCTTCCGCCGGAACGGTAGACGTTATTCCAATCACGCGAGATTCGCTGATGTCTGCGGCCACCTTGATCGACCGAAAAGCCTCCGCAAACGCGGAAAGCGGTTCATCGATCACCCACCGCATAAACGGACGGTTCGAAGCGACAGGCAGCTTTGCCAGCGAATTTCCGGACGGGGGAACGTCGCCGTTCGTCAAATTACGGATCAACTCCGATTGTGTTAACTGCGACGCTCTCGTCAGAGCGGCATCTTGAATCTCGCGATCGTCCAGCCCGGTATCTATCGACCCCGCTGCCGACGGGCTGATCACGGGCACAGTTTCGTCGCCGGATCCTTTGGGACTCATGGCACGAACGATCGAACCCTTGATCTTTGATGTTTTCTTGGAAGCAAGCATGGGCAAGACGGCAAGACAGCGCGCTTGAAGATTGGTCTCGACTTGGAGCGGCGTCCGAAACACGCGGTCAACCGCCTCGCGCAGCAGCGCCGCGCCGAAACTCAGCATAAGCCCAATCGCGCCGGCAATTCCGAGCACCTTGAACGCAACGGGGCCGCTCTTGTGCTGAGGTGGGGCTGCGGGACTGATAACGCGTGCTTCCGTTATCGGGAATGACTGCTGCTGAATCGCCTCCATGTAACGCTGCAGGAAATTGTCGTAGAGCGTGTGATAGACTTGGGCGGTACTTTCGAGGTCGCGCAGCCCCAGCTTGTCACGGTTGGTGATCTGCGAATCGGCAACCAAGGTCTGAAGATTCTTTTCGAGGCCGTCGACACGCGATTTGGCGATTTCATAATCGCTCTTGTAGCTCTGCGCGATGCGGCCAAGTTCATCTATGATGGCGCGGCGCAACTCGGCCATCTGAGTACGAAGATTGACTACGGCCAAATGAGTTGAGCCATACCGCGCAGACCAGATCGCTTCTTTTGCAGCGATGTCCAGATATTGATTTCGCAGCCGGTTGATAACCTCGCTGTGGAGCGTGTCCGTCACCGTCGCGTCCGGGACGTCTTTCTTCATAACCTCGTTGATTCGCTCGAGCCGGGCTTTTGCCTCTTCGGCAGCGGCGCGCGCCGAACCAAGCTCGCTGTTAAGTTGTTCGAGTTGTTGCTCGCCCAGCAATCGGGTGCCACCGTTCGCTGCCCCCCCTACCGCAACGATATTGTTCTTCTCTTTGTAGTCCAGCACCGCGCGATCCGCGTCGGTTGCCTGCTTACGAAGTTCCTTTATGCGATCCTGAAGCCAGACACTCGCCCTTCGCGTAGTCTGATACTTGGCCTCAAGCTGATCGACAATATAGGCATCCGCTATGGCATTGGCGATTGTGGCAGCGCGGTCCGGCTTAAGCGATGTGTAGGCAATATCAAGGACATAGGTACGGCTAACACGCGTGACGGCGCGATTGCTCAGAAATGTCGCCAAGACATGGCGAACCAATTTTGTGTCCGACGCGTCGTTAGGCTTGGCGAGGAAGCCAAAAGGCGACGATAGAAATCCAAGTATAGTGCCAATGAGGCCATGGCCCGATCCCACAAATTCCGGATCATCGGTCAACTTCAAGTCCTTGATGACGGACAGACCGATGTTCTCGGATTTCAGGATTTCGACCTGTGTTTCCACCTGTGCGGTATCGATGGGGATATCGCCGAGCGGGGCCTCCTGCTGCAATATCCGCAACTTGCTGGAATCGATCAGCAACATCGCGTGCGATGTATACTTTGCAGGCGTCGTGATCAGATAAACCAGTCCCAGTGCAAGGGCACAGGCGATAATAAAGACGAATATCGGATATTGTCGGCGAACAAATCCTGTAAGCCGTTCAACGAGGTCGGCAAATCCGAAGGCATCTGCGGACTCGTCCTGTTTCTCAAGCTCGAATCGATCGCTGATTTGTTTGTTGAAGTTCAAAGGCGCGTCCTCATAAAGCTACCTTTGATCTCGGAAACCGGTAGCAACTGACACCGATCTCCGACCAAACCGCTCTAAAACCGAACCGCAAATGGTAAGCGCTGCTAACGTCAACCCATCAATGCCAACCGCGCATTCTAGAATCCACTAACCTGCGAAGAGCTACTTCCCCCCAAGGTCTGACCGGTCAGCAAATTTGGCGTGTTATTCTGAGTAAAGGTATTTCCGCTCGGAAACCCGCCGGTGTTTGGCCCACCGGATGGGGCACCAGGCCCGCTCGGACCGCCGCCGCCACCGCCGCCGCCTATCGAAGCGGTCCCCGTGTCGCCTGCCGCCTCCGCATAGGCTTTGGCTAATTCAGGGATCCCTGAAGCGGCAACCGCCTGTTGAATCTGATTTGCAAAACCGGGGTCATTCTGTGCATTGGCTTTCGCAACTTGAGCCAAGCCTTCTGCAATCGCCTTGCGCTGGTCTTCGTCGGCCGTCTTGGCGAATTCGAGGATTGCAGGGATCGTCGTCTTATCGGACGAGACTAGGTCGCTAACCTGCTTTACCATCTGGGGACCGCCATCGTGGTACTGGCTCAAGATCTGCGCTGGCGTGGGCGCAACTTGACCAGTTCCCTGCGCCATCGCAAATTGAGCCGACAGCGCAAAAGCTGCGGCGATGAAAAAACGAAAAATAAAGCGGACCATCACGTTGAATCTCCTTTGGGCCCCGTTTTTGCTTAACGCCCCGGTCGCCTAAATTGAACCGCCACCTCTAATTAAAGCTTCGGCGAAGTATAGCCGAGGGCGCAAGTATAGCCGAGGGCGAAAGAATGCCCAAGCATAATGTATGCCGGTATGACATCTTTATAACTAATTGATTTTATAAGATATTATTCTTTTCATCCGAGCCGATGCCGGTATTTTGAGATTGGTGAAAGTCAAATATATTGGATTAACGGTAATGGGCTTCGGAGCCTGCATCTAGGATCATCAAAACGGGGCGTTGCAGCCATCCTCCAGGCCGCTGTTGGCGCGGCGATCGACCGAGCAACCTGCTGCAATCCGTTAGTCCCGCCCTGCATGTATCGAGCAGACGACCCGCGAAAGCCCGAGGCCAAGAAGAACAAAGACGACAATGGCATAACCTGCGACCTGTAACGAGAAGTCGATCGAGGAATGCAAGAGGGCGATCAGCGAAACCGCAAGAGCGGATAGCGGTACAACCGCGTTCTGCCGGCGCGACCCGAAGTACAAAGCGGTAAGACCCGCGAGCCAGGCCGCCGCGACGACAAGCGCGAACGGTACGCCCATCTCGGATGCGAGTTCCAGAGGTGTGTTATGACCAATGCCCCACACCCCCCGCATGGAGATGTCTCCGCTGCGGTAGGCCGGAAAGCTAAAGGCAAAGGTGCCCAATCCCGTTCCGAACCACGGATTGTCGGCGATGATCTTCAGCGTCGAACGATAGGCGGATAGCCTGCCCGCATCGCTCAGGCCTTCCATATCGATACGGTTGCTAATGTTGCCTCCCAGGACTTGCAGTAGAATCAGACCTGCCGCGACGCATCCGACAAGCGCAATCCAAAGTCTTGCTCGCGACAGATCGCGCCTGAAATAAATCATGAAGGTCAAAATCAAGACCATCAAGGACAGCAGAACCCCACCGCGAGAGCTGGTCATCAACATAGCCGACAGGCACACGAACAGCATTACGAATCGAACGAGCACCGGCCTTCGGGTTTCGGTTAGCAGATAACCCAACACTTTCTTCCATTCGATATGGCCGCGGGGCAGGCTCCTTCTTATCGCAGACAACAACAAAACGAACCAAATCACGGAGCATGAACCGAAATAAGCAGCGGCGGTATTCCGGTTGATGAATGTCGACGTCAAATTTCCGAGGTACTGGGTCTTCTCTCGCCACAGTATCTCGGTCGGATCTATCAGCAACGCCAGGATACCGTAAACGGCATAACCGGCCCCCGCCCATGCCATCACGCGAATGCCACGGCGGGTCCGATCCGGATCAACCCCGACGATCAGGCCCAGAACCAGCGCAAGCATGTTTGCCAACGGTGCTCCTACCGCAAAAAGCGGCTGTCCTTTTACGATCGATACTGACGGAGCAAGCTGCTGCCCTAAGGCATTGGATGCTTTGGCCCAGATAGGATTGAATGTAGCAATCCAGGGATGATCCGACAGCTGTTCGTGAAGGACGAAAACAAAGCAGAGTGCCAGGAAGGACAGCCCTGCCAGGATAAGCCAATGTCCCTTGAGCAACTGCTGCGCCGGCGCAACGATCAATCCTGCGCCCAGCAAGGCGCACCATGCGGCAATTGTAATTGGATCTCTCGAGCCAAACAGTAGCGGGGGACCCGCCAGCGTGACGTACATGATGCCGGCTGCAATACCACCGGCCGGCTTACGTCTTCGGTGCGTTGCCCAAGGGACCTCAATCATTTGCGATAACGACAACGTCCCGGTCTCTTCAGTGCGAGCGAGCTCGTTGCCAAGAAGCCGCCGCCGACCAACTCTTGAGGCGTACGCCAAGAAACGAAGGCTACGAGTCAAGCACCACAGAACTGGGGTTACGCCAATAGCGCGTAACCCAGATCCTGCATGACACTAGGGCGGAAAGGTTGTCGTGATCGCGACCGGCGCCCCCGCACCACCATTCAGTGCCTTGATCGAATTGTACAGAATAATCCCGTTCGTTCCAAGAACGACACCATTGTTGGCTGTCGCCATCATCGTGTTAATATAAGTCAGGAACTTCGTCACGTCGACAGAGGGCGAATTTGCAGCAAAGAGAACGTCTTGGTTTCGCATCTGAACCTGGGTTGCCAGGAAGTAACCGCCAGGATCCCTGAAGTTGATGCTAAAGATCACAGGGATAAGTTCACCGGTGAATTTGGCCACGTCGACGCCCAGTAGCTCTGCGACCTCGCGAGGCTCCAGGCGATAGAGGAAGACGGACGCCGGATCGGCCTGCACGTCGACGAGGCCACCGGCTTTTCCGACAGCCTCAGCAAGGTTGATTCGCCATGCGTCAAAATTGAACTCACCCTGCTGGCCTGATGCACCGAAAGCAAGGAACTTCTGCTGCTCCCGATAGACATAAATACGGTCACCGGGCTGCACGAAGATATTGTTCGACGGTTCATAGACGAGATTGGCAAATGGCACGGTCGCGCGGCGCTTGCCGCGCTGCAGCAACACCCAGGTTTCGTAGCCCTGACCTTTGATGCCGCCGGCGCGTGTGATCGCGTCGGTGATACGATCTTGCGCACCCGATGCCGCGGCGGGATATCGTACCGGCGTGTTCACTTCGCCAAATACGCTGACCAGCGAAGTTCTCTGCTGCGTGAGAGAAACCACAACCTGTGGTTCGATCGCGCGGTTCTTGATCCGGTTAACAATTTCGGCCTGGATCTCACCATTCGTTCGCCCTGCCGCTTTTACGGCCCCCGCATAGGGAACGCTGATGTTGCCATCGTTGTCGACGACCTGATCGGGAATCGTAACGAAGTTGCCGGGTCGAACGCCAGCCTCAGTCGGAATGAACAATCCGCCAGCGGCGGCCTCGAATATCGTCACGCTGACGACGTCGCCGATGCCGAACACCAGATTGGCCGGCCGAACCCCTTTGTCGGGAAACACGCCTGAAAGCCCGCGCGGTTCGTAGTGACCGAGCGTTGAGACCGTGTCAGTCGTCAGCTTCACCAGCGCATAGGGGACGGTGGGAGATGACGCGGCCCTGATATTGTAATCAGCGGGACCCGAGGCGGGCACAAGAGCACACCCGCCCAAGAGAACGACGGCAGCGATCACAAAAACTGCTCGGGAAAAATACCGTCGAACCATGGAATCCACCCTACCCCTGCTCTTTGGTTATTTGAACGAGGATCGGCGGACAAGGATAGTTGCGACAATTAAAGGCTGTTTCGCGCACACTGCGTCAAAAATGCAACATCACTCCGCCTGGAGCATCCATTGGGGCTTCCGGGAATAGCTCGTGTTATGCATTATTGCTTGCGCAAGTCTCCGCCGCGAGTCAGATGCCCATCTTCTGGATAGCAGATGACCTTTGTTCAGACTCCATTAGCAGCGCTGATACCGGTCACGGCACTAATGTATCTAATTGGGGTAACTTGTGTTTTCTCTCAAGACCGGGACATTTCGAATGGGTTCGAAAAGTGCAAGGCAATTGTAGACGATCAGGCCCGTCTGAGTTGTCTCAAAAACTTGCTTGCAGAGTCGCCTTCGAGTCCTTCAGCCGCTCCCACTCACGATCCATGGCCTCTCGTCAGAACACCGAATCCCAACGGCGGCCCGGACGCGGTGGCAATCATGAGGACGGCCGACACCACACGATCCGACCCCGATTTGGCGGGGCTTATGATTCGGTGCCAAGAAAAGCCGGGCCTGCAGGTACTCCTGGTCCTCGTGAAACCGTTTCCGCCCCGCGCCAAGCGAGACGTGGTTGCCGCATTTCATTCGACGCAATCGGTGCTCCACGCAGAAGCTTCACCTAACGGAACCGCGCTTGTTCTGCCCATTGAAGCCGCGGCGCTTACATCAAGCCTTGGGCCAGGACCGAACGAATTCACCGTTTCGGTCAAGGACCCCGAAGTCGATATCCATGGCGTAATCCCGCTCGATGGACTCGCTCCCGCCTTGGCCAAGCTTTCGGCGAGCTGCCCGCCGCCCGGATGAACTGACCGCGTCGCACGCTACTCCGGCTCCAAACCAACCGACGATCTTAACCGGTTATTAGTCCTTGGGACGGATGATGCCGCGAGGAGAGGTTCCGCATGGTCATGATCGCGCTTTGCAGCTCGCTGGTTGGAGCAGTGCTGGGCATGCGTTTCAGGATCCACGCGTTATTCCCGGCCACCGTGGCGGGTTTCATGATCGTGGTCATAGCTGCCGCGGCCAAAGGCTCGCCGATCTCGTCTGCGATCATCGCAGCGATCATATTTGCGGCAGCCCTACAGCTCGGCTATCTGGGCGGCCTTTTCACGCGCTTCTGCGTGGCGGCAGCCCGGGTCGTTTCTCGGCGAACGCTGCGTTCTACCGCCCGAGGGTGATCAAGGTCCGATACCGGGATCGGCCGTTTGCGAGCGGTCCTGAGTCCGATAATCACGACAAAATCCCATCTGAAGCGCTCGCCCAAATCCTGCCGACCCAGTTGACCTGCCAACCGCAAGGTGCTCTGGCTCGTTGCAAGACGTGCCTCATCATGTATCGTTTGAGATCATCCTTTCAGGATTTGGAACAAGTTCTTGTCGATAGCCTTTCGTCTACTGCTTATCTTGATCCTCATAGTACCGGCTGCCGCCCTTTCTGACGGGCTCCTCGTGCAGTGCCTAGTCGCCATCCTGGCGGCGGCGGCGCTTGCTGTCGTCGCAATGTCTGCTCGGGCAGCCGATGTCAGTTTTATGGTTCAGGCAACGCGATATTTCGGGCTTGCCGCGGTAGTTCCAGCGATCTGGATGATCATCCAGATTATGCCGACGCCGCTTTCCGCGATGTCGCACTCGATCTGGATCAATGCCAAGGAAGCGCTCAATCAGGGGTCTTGGGGGCATATCAGCGTCGACGTCGGCGCGACCATGGAAGCACTTGCCTTTTATCTTGCCAACGTCGCGTTGATCGTCGTCGGCATCTTCGTTGCCAGGGATCGCCGGCGCGCCGAGCTTCTTCTATTCGCTCTCACGGCAATCTCGACCTTGACAGCGATAGCGTTACTGATCGCCAGGTCGGGCTTGATCGAAAGTCTCTTTCGGAGCGAAACGAACGAGATGCTCAGCTCCCTCAGCTCGTTAGGTGTCATACTGTGGCTGGCGATCGGCGTACGCTTCATCGAACGACAGGAGGCCAAGGAGGCGAAAACGCAGCGACCCAGGCAGGATATGCAAAGGCTCCTCGCGTTGACCGGTGCGGGATTGCTGATTTGTATTGCGGGTCTCGCTGCCGCAGGGACGTTGAACACCGCTCTCGTCGTTGTGTTTGGAGCTCTCGTTTTTGGTTCAATACAAGCTATTCGCCGAATTGACCTGGCCGGCTGGGGCACCGGTACATCTGTCGTAACCCTGATCGCAGCGGCTGCGATGGTCATTCTTTGGCGATATGACAACGTTCGCGCGCTGTCGCCGTTCTTGCGGTTCGCAACATCGGCTTCTGCCGACTCAATTGCGGTGGCGCAGCGCATGTTATCGGACGCAGGCTGGAAAGGAATCGGTGCGGGAGCCTATGCATTGCTCGTGCCTGTCTACCAGGAACTCGGCGTCTCGGCCCCGCGAGCCCCGTCAACTGGCGCGACATTCGCTATCGAGCTGGGTTGGCCAATTGCTTTGTTCGCAATCGCGGCAACAATTGGACTGGTGATAATCCTCTTTCGTGGTGCCCTCGTTCGGGGACGAGATTCATTCTATCCGGCTGCAGCGGCGGCCTGCACCGTCACTGTTCTCGGTCAGGCCTTTTGCGATACCAGCCTGCTACATTCAAGCATTGCCATCGTGGTCGACCTCGTAGTCGCCCTCGGCCTGGCACAAAGCAAGAGCCAGGCAACTGGCCGGTAGCCGGAAGATCAGCGCGAACCGCTAACGCTTATACGCTGCGGCTGCCGAGCGAAGCCCAGTAGTTCGGATTCTTCGGGGTCTGAATTCGGACCCACTGATAAGGCGCCTGAGCCCACGGCCGTATTTGGGGTGTCATGTTGTCGAGCACCAGGTCCCCTGCCGAAGTTCTTACAACCAACACCAGGTGATGTTCGCCCCATGGAGTGACGACCTCGCTCAGTAGCAATGAACGGGCAGGCCAACCACGTTTCAACAAATCGGAACGTTTGGTCACCGCGTAATCGTTGCAATCGCCGCGGGCGGGGTGAATCAGCCATTTCTCGCCCGCCAGACCTTCCGTATTCCGCTCCGGAATAATGGCCGAGTTCACTTTCCTGTTTACCTGCCTGAGGTCTTCCCAGTGATCGGACGTGAGGCGAACCGGGCCGCCCCTGAATATCATCCGCTGCGGCTTGCACTGATCCTCATAACGCAAGCAAAACTGGGTGAACGCCATCGGCGGCAGCGTATAGTTGCTGAACGAAATTCGCTTCATCATCAAACCGAGCGAACTCGGCATGCCGACAAAGCCGGCATTGGCGCTCTGGTACTGGCTCAAGACCAGGATCGTGATGATTGCAACAAGCCATTTGGAAATGGTACGCATTTTTCTTACCCCCTTGTTGCAGGTAACCTAGGGGGCAAGATTTGATATCTCGCTCGATTGCGCTCTGATATTTGATTCAACCCATCAATGGTCCGTTTACCATGTGATTGGCCGTTTTTGTCGTCAGGGACATTGTTTTCGAAGCTTCAGTCGGGAGTTCTCCGTCTCATGCTTGGCTTTTTGCGATCACGCCGGATTGTGAAGCCGCCCCAACTGCCGGACGGAACTCGAATCTACGCCATAGGCGACATTCACGGGCGTTCTGATTTGCTGAAGGAAATATTTACCGCGATTGACGTTGACGTCACGCAAAATCCGGTGAACCGATCAATTGAAGTTTTTCTGGGTGACTACGTCGACCGGGGCCCCCACTCCGCTCAAACCCTGGATCTTCTCATTGAGCGAAGTCATGGGCGGGAAACGGCGTTCCTCAAGGGAAATCACGAGGCATTCCTGCTCGACGTGCTTCGCGATCCTGCAAAGCTCGCAGACTGGCGGCAATTCGGCGGTCTCCAGACTCTGATGTCGTACGGCATCCAGCCCTCGCTCGATCCGGATACGGACGAGCAGACCGACCTGGTAGACGCGCTCAATAGGGTCATGCCGGATCGTCATTTGGAGTTCCTGCAACGTCTCGAGTGTTCGTATTTCTGTGGTGATTTCTTTTTCGTTCATGCCGGCGTGCGACCGGGAATTCCCTTGGAAGAGCAGCAGGAATACGATCTACTATGGATCCGAAACGAATTCCTGAACAGCAAAGAGGACTTTGGTAAGTTTGTTGTTCACGGTCACACCCCGGTTCCGGAGCCTGACATCCGGCTGAATCGGGCTAATATTGACACCGGTGCCTACGCAACCGGCAAATTGACTTTGTTGAGCATTCAGGGAAGCAGCATGCAGGTGCTCCAACCCCGCCGCGACGACTCTCGGTAATTTACAACGGGTTGGACGCAACCATTGAGGCCGCAACGGGATGAAGCCAGTCGAAAAGTTTCGGATCTTCGCGCTGCCAGTGGTCGCGTTCGTCGCATGGATTTCGCTCTCGAATCTCGCGGCTGAGCTTTTGCGACCAACTGCGGTGGTATGGCCCACGGAAATTAACTCCGCTCCAACCTCCAACCAGGTTTCATCTGCGGGCTGGTGGGCATCGACAATCGCGCCGTTTCGGTCAGACCTGAAAGCAGAATATGCTTTGGCGCTTGCCGGCCAGGCGCTGAAATCCGATGCTGCGAAGACTGAAACTGGGCGGAAGGCTCAAGAAGCGGTCGTAGATGCCTTGAGCATTGGTCCGCATGATTCCAGGATGTGGCTCGTGCTCGCGTTACTCCGGGCGCGCAGCAATCCTGGAAATTCGGCAGTTGCTGGATCGTCGAATTCCCAGGTCGCTGAACCGCTGAAGATGTCCTATCTCACGGGGCCAAATCGAGAAGAACTTATTCCGACCCGCCTGACTGCCGTGATCGCGAGCAATTCATTGGATGATGCCGATCTGAACGAATTCGCGCGAGGTGACGTTCGAGCAATCCTCACGCGAATTCCTGATCAGCGCCAGACGCTGATGAATACTTACACTCGCGCCTCCACGGCCGGAAAGACATTCCTCGAAGATAGCGCCCGAGCATACGATCCTCGATTCGTTGATTCGTTGCGAGGCAAGAAATAAGCTTGTATGCCGGAGCTCGCCTGCATTTTGACGCGAGAGTCCCCAAGCAGGTTCTGAACTCCCGATGGATTGGGTGGAATACTCAAGCATTGATGCAAGAGCCGGGACAGAAATGAACCAACTGGTTCCAGAAAGCGCTCAACCTGCGGCGCAAGCTCTACGATCTGTTCGCTGCAGCGCCCCTCATTGCATTGTACCTGTCCAGCCCGACCCAAATGCTGCCCATTGCAGTTCAGCAGATTTCACTCGCGAAGCTGTTCGTCCAGACTGATCCGTCGGTACTTCCTCCGTCGCTCGTTCTTGGTATTCTGACCAAATTACCTTCACGGCGAATTTGATCGACACGCTGGCGGGCGTATGCAACCTTGGCTCTGCCCGTTTTCTGTCGTCGTCTCATCCCCTTTGATCAAGCCACTCATTGCGAATCAATCGACCCACGCTCTGGTTAAAGCAGCCATAGTGAGCTACCGATTGGTCCGACCTCGTGCGATGGAAAAGTCATCGTCGGCCCTCGGGGATGTGATCGAGGACGATAAACTGTTGCTTGATGGGAATAAAAAACAGGCGCGAACTTTAGCGGTCGGAGCTAAGGCTGGTCGCGGTCGAACTGATCTGCCGAACCACGCGGTCTGAAGTCCGAAAACCTGCTGAGCGCAGCGGCCTTCAGAAATTTCAAATGCGTGACCATGACGGAAAGTTCATTGAGCCGCCGCTGTCCGTTCAGAATTTCCGCGCTAAACAGCCGTTGATGGTCATTGTCGAGCGGTTCGCGAGTGAGATACTCGTTGGTATCGTTTCCAAACGTTACCGACGCGCGCGCCAAAACATCTTGCACGCGCTGACCCAGACCGGATTGTTCGGCCTCCGCCGCAACCAGAGCTGTTTCGATCGCTGAAATTATCGGATCTATTCGCGAACGATCGGTTTCTGCGTCGCGATCCGCCGAGCGTGCCTTAAAGGCGCGCGTTGAAGCCCGATCCCTGAAAAAATTGCGGGTGCGCGCCCGCGTAAACAGCTGAAACATCGCCTGGTCCGATCCGGCACCGCGTGCACCGAGATTGCTCCATCATGGTTAGCAATGCGTTAACTTCAGCATTTCGAGGTGTGGACCCGGACCTTCAGTTTCAAATCCTCATCGGTGCCGGATGCGGGTATGGTAATAAGTACGATACGTGCGATGAAGGCGAGGCGTAGGCGCTCCAGGCGAGAAGATATTCGACTGGCGATTGACCGTCGGAGGCGTGGTGTTGCTGGGAAGCGGTTGTTCGGTTTGATACCGTGGCACCGGTCCCGTGTAATCGTTTACGCCTTGTGCTCTCGATTGTGGGACAGCCGAAACCATAATTCCGCAAAGCAGGATTGTTGATCGCATTTCTTCAATCCTCGGTTCTGCTTTCCCGGCTCATCGGGATAAACCTCATGTGACAAGTCAACGACACAGCCGGCGTTAGGTTCCTAATTGACACAATGAGTATTTGCGACAGCCGATCTAAGTTCACGCTAGGCCTTGCCACGAAAGCACGGTCGTGCATGACATTTTATTTAAGCCGCAACGCAAAGCGCCGGGTAGATTAAAGCCCGACAAGCCTAGAGATCCTTGCACTCCGACACGAACGTACCATTTGCCGCTGCCATCCGTTCGAGACAATGCCGGGCATCCGTCACCTTCCCATCAATGACGAAGTCATAGAGCTGACCGCGGAGGACCAAGGCATAACGACCCGGCGATAATTCCGCCCCGTCATTCTCGGCTCGGATTTCAAACATTTCGGGATTTTCCTTGATCGGAGCAACCCGATAGGGAAACGAAATGTTGCGGATGTACCAGCCGTCGTCATCGGTGACGACCTGCTTTCCGGCAGCATTGAAGGAGATCGCGTGGGCGACCTTCGCAATTATCCTGACTTCTGCCCGCTCCGGAATGCTGAGCGCAGCCTCACGGCGGTACACGATGAATCTGACACGTCCGCTCGGAAGATTGGGCTGGTCCGAGATGCCGACCGTGGGACTGATGGCAACACGTATGTCCTGGGCTTTGCCTGGCAGCATATTCAATTCGAAAAGCTTGTCATTGCTCACGCCATATACGCCGAACGTTGTTGGAAGAAGCGGCGAAGGGGCCAGCGGGACGTTTTTCGGCAACACCGGCTCGGAAATGGTTGGCACCGAACTGGCGACCGACACTGGCTTTTTAAACTGCTGCACTTCGGTAAAGAGCGTTTCCCGATACCGGGCCGCGAACAATACTATGACAGGCAGACAGATCAGGCCGGTCCATCGGACGATCGTTGGCCATCGCTGGCTGGTGCGGACCGGCGGAGGAACAACTGCGACTGCGTCGTCAAATGACGGGGTGTAGGACAGCGATCTGGAAATCCGTTCGAACGACTGTCGCTCGGAGCGAGATTCAGCTTGTTCAAGTGATTGATACCGCCGCGCCGGAGCGATTTCCTGCTTCTTCTGAGAGAATTCTTCTACCCCTCGAATCGCAGTCTCCAGCGCCCTTACCGATTTGCGATTTTGCTCGGTGTTGCCGGTGGCCTTCAGCTGCTCTTCCAGCTTGTAACGGGCAAGGTCATAGATCGTGTGACGTAACTGCTCTGGGTCGTCATTCACCGAAGAAATGATGCGCGAGAGCACCAAGGCAAACTCCACCTCGGTCAAACTCTCCTCGACGTCTTTTTGCCTTGCTCGCTCTATCTCGCCCGAACCCATTGGAAAACTCTGACCTTGTAACGCCCCCACCTCATTGCCCCAGATCTGGACGGTCCCGCGTAAACGCGTCAGATATGCAGGTTGGTTCCGCAAACGGCGAGATCCGGCCTGAGGTCAAACGCCGTCGATTTACTTTAGCATCGCTTACGTTCAGAACGAAACCCATCTCGGAAAATTCATTGGCGCAAGTCCCGCCAACGGCGGCATCATGGAACAAGCGCCCGCTAACGATGCGCTCCAGGAAACCAACCATGAAAAGTATCTTCACTCTGGTCGTTCTGTCGACACTCTTTAGCTGGGAAGCCCACGCGGAACCACCATCCGCGGCAGTTGCAAAGAAATGCCTTCATTTTTCTTACATCGCGTACCCCTACAAGCCTCCGGGAGGCGCTCAAGCAAGCGGCGACCGTCAAGCTTATTTTAAGGCGTGCCTTGAAAAAGGCGGGGACATTCCACAACCGGCTCGGCCGAAACCATAGTCCGGAATTTGCTTACAAGCTTTGCTTGCCGGACAGGCATAGATCGAATTTCATTTCTTGCCCTGCGTGTCGTCATCCATTTTGCCGCCATTCGCGAGGCATTTGTTGAAGTAGTCTCTTTTGGATTGTGCTGTCCCCTTGGCTAAACCCGCTGCTGGATTACCTACCTCTCGTGGCGGGAACGCTTTGCCACTCATTTCCTCACACTTCCTCGCGACTTCCACGCTGACGGCCGAGGCGCTATCGATCCCTGACCATGTCGCGAGACAAACCAGAACGATTATCGCGCTTCCGAACTGCAGCTTCCCCAACATGCTGTTCTCCCCAAATTGAAAATCCCGGTTAGTCATATCATACCCCAAGGTGGCCACCATTCGCGGCCAAAAAATGCCCGTTGCTGACATCGGTCAGATCGACCGCTGTTCTTTCCATTCACCCAACACGTTTGGCGGAGCGATCCCATTTGGGCAAACACTGCACAGGGCGCCACAGCCACGATCAGCTCGACATGCCCTGGTCCCAAGCCTTGGTCCAATGAATCCGGCGACGCCGTTAAGGTTGACCGGTTAGCTTAAGAAAGGAGTTTAGTTGCAGGGTCAAGTAACGCCGCTACCGTGGACTTCACCGGACATTTTTCATCCGGACCCACGAAGGCACGGCTGCCGGGCGGCATACTGCGCCTGGTAGCCTGTTCTCCGGCGGGCAGATTTCGGGATGCTTGTTGGCGGGCGGTTTAGACATGTTGCAACATACCGGGGTGCAATCGAGCAGCATGTCGCGTACGCCTGAAGATTCCAAGCCGAACATGCTCACGCACCAGACGCATCAAAACTTGCGAGGCAGGCTCTTTGGCGGAGCGCTCTTTGGCGTTTTGCTATTCGTTCTGATCGCTTGGGTAGGCTTTCTGAGCCTCATAGCCTGGCACGCCCTTTCGTACTTATTCGGATAGCGGAAGAACACGAACCGCCACGAAAAGCGCGTTTACGAGAAGCCATATGATCATGATCACTGCCGCCGCATGAAGCGTCATTGCCCCGTCCCCGATGCGCCCACTTTCCCAGCCTGAACATTACCGTACACGTTTGGATTGACCAGCTCGAATCGTTGCTGCGCCGCCGCAAAACATCCCCTTGTGTTATCCGGGGATAACAAGCCGGGCGACGGAAAAACCGATGCCGGATGTCCCTCGAAGCATGGCGTTTGCTTTTAATCAATCCAGCGCTTTGACAACGGCATGATCGCCCGCCTGCGCGGCGTCAAGCAGCGTCCAGGTCGTATCCTTGAATGATCGGCACACGAACGCGTGACGTGAATTATTTTCAACGCTCGGATTGAAATGCAAAGGCATCATGGCCACTCCGCGCCAAAGCGTGAAGCTCCGCCAAAGTGCCCCGGATTGCGTTGCATCGACCGCACTGTACGGCCACGCGGTCGGGGGAATTCGCCGAATGGGCTGCGACTTTGATGGCGAGGCTGCCGCAGCTCTCGCACACGACCCTGAAACCCGACTGATCGTTGGACGTGCGTTCTGGCAAATGCATTACCGTGGCATCCCCTGCTGCGGTTCAGACAATAAACATCAAATTTTAAAACAGAGATCGCTGAATTCCCTCAAAACTGTTCGGTCGATTAACAAGGGTTGAACCATGTCACGGACGTCATCCCAAAAGGCTTGGCAGAAGATAGCATTGCCAGCGGCCTCTCCGCTCATCAAGGTCCATTGCTCAAAGTCACTTGCATAAATGATTCTCGGCCCACTGGCTCGCTCATATTTTCGAGCCTTGTGTTCGGACACAGGTATTTCGGCAACTGCTGCATCTGTTTCGGTCGGCGCACTCGAACGGACATCAACCCTGTAGCAAGGGCGAGCGGTTGTCGGCTCTGCCAGCGTCAAACGTTCAGGCCGGTCACATGCTGCTCTTGGCCGACCGACACTGGCCGACGGTCGTTCTGCGCCGGTTGGCCACAGCGCAGAAGCGCCGGGACTGAAAAGTCATTTGTAGGTCTGCAACGAGGCAACTATATCTGGAGCATAATCGAGGGCGCGTGTACCGAGGACGGGTCATGAGGGGGAAATGATGTCGAAAACGGCTCCGATTTTGGCTTGCTGCATGCTGACTTCGATCTTGTCAGTTGCGGCTCAGGCGCTTCCCGGCAGGCCCATGCCAGCCCAAACGGCGGCGTTTGAAAGCACATCGCCAGATCGCGGGTGTGGACATGACGCTCACCACAGTTCCGGCGGCGGCTGTATACCTGACGACGTCTCGCATGGTTATGTAAAAGCGGGATTTTTCGGTTTGCCCTACGTCGAGCCGCCGAATATCGGCCTGCCCTACGGCGCTCCGCCGTATGTCGGCCTGCCTTATGCAGGGCCGCCGAATGCCGGCTTACCCTACGTGCCGCCGCCCGATATTGGCTTGCGCTATGCGCCGCCGCCGGATGGCGGCTTGCCTTATGTGGGCCCGCCGCCTGTCGGCTTGCCCTATATGGAAGCTCCCTATGTCGGCCTGCCGTACATAGGACCGCCGGAATATGTCGCGCCTCGCGCGTGTCCATACGGCTACTTTTACTCCGGCTACCACTGTGTACCGCTGCGCACCGACCTGAGCAGACGGCTGACGTGCCATCCCAAACGGCAGCGATGTATTCAGCAAGAAGATGGGCGCTACCCAGGATCACCTTGGGCGGGAAAACACACGACTTGGCAGCGGTCGGAATGAATTTGCGTTGTCCGACGACGAAAACCGGCTATACTTTCTTTACAGGAGCAACGTCATGAGAAGTCTATTCGCCGCATTCGTCATTGCAGTACTTTGCGCGACTCCGGTTTCGCTTCGGTGGTCGGACAGCACTATCCGTTTGTCACCCGCGTTCGATTCTGCCGTTGCTGCCGAACTCGACATTCCCGTTCGACACCACCATCACCACCGACGCTATGCGGCCAACTACGGTTACTACTACGGACGCACATACGACCGGTTTTGCGACGGTCCCTATCTTCCCGACGAATTTAACAGTGGCACATATTACGGCGGCCCGTGGATCGACCTCCGTTGCTTTGGCTACGTTTACTGACATCGCGCGCGACAGAAGACCGTTCAAGATCTAGACCAAGCTAGTACGCGATCGTCTGCCAGGCGGACCGGTTACCAGGATCGATGGTCGTTGAGGCCACCTAACACCTATCTCGGTCGTCGCTGGCATTGCGCCAAGGCCGCCATCCTTGCCGTTTATCAAGCACTCTGTTCGGAGACAGACATCCAGTAGTTTGGATTCGTGGGTTTCTGGATACGTACCCATTGGTACTGCTTTTGAAACCAGGGCATGATGCGATCGGTTAGATTATCGAGGACCAAATCGTCATCGCTGGTTCGGACAACAAGGACAACGTGGTGCTCGCCCGAAACGGTTACGACCTCGCTCAACAACACATCGCGAGCCGGCCAACCCGCAGCGGTGAGCAGATGACGCTTTGTCACAGCGTAATCGTTGCAATCTCCGGCAGCTGGATCAAGCAGCCATTTTTCACCGGCGAGTCCAGCTCTATTTGGCTCGGGCAGGATCGACGAATTGACGCTGCGATTGATCCTTTCGAGCTCTGCCCAGCGTTGATTGGTCACCTTCATCCGTCCACCTCTGAACAATAGCTGCTTCGGTTTGCACTCATCGACGTACTTGAGGCAAAACTGCGTGAATGCCATGGGGGGCAAGGTCGGCAGGTCAAATCTGATAAACTGTCCCTTGGGCGGCGCCACATCAGCGGTACTGGCGACGGCCCGCGTCGTCTCGAGGGAGACGACATCTTTCAGCAGTAGTTCCGCTTTCAGCAGACGGACCTCTGCATAATGTTCATCGCTTGCTTTCAGAACGCAGGACAACAGCGTCAGAGACGCAAAGCACATCAAAAGCGTCGCTGCGCCGATGATTGCGATCCCCCCGCTGACAACGGGCAAGATTGCCAAGGCCCTGAAGCAGCCTTTTGGGGAAAATGGGACTGGCAAGCCGAGACGCTCGAAACATTGTTCAGTCTCGGATTCTGCCGCTGATATTTTAAAAATTGGATTAAGTTTCGGTTTATTCGGGCAAATTTGGTCAGCGGAAACGTCATTGGGCGCCGGCCAAATGGGTTACGGACGATTGATCGCCCGATTCGAAGGTCCGGCCGGGCAGATCACCGCGAGCAGGAAATGATCCCGCAACGCATTTTGCCGGCGCTTTGATCAGGGCAATGCCGGCCAGCCCGCCTCATTCCGGAGCATTTTGCGCCTAAATTCGCACGCATAAACGCCGTCTTCACCAACATTGATGGTGTTGGGGACGGATCATGGAAAATTTACATCGGGCCACCATGCTGCGTCAAAACAGGAGGTGGCGGCATGCCGCGAATTTTTGCGAGCCTTTCGATGGCGGCTATTCTGCTCGCCTCTATCAACGTTTCGGCTAACGCTTCGCAAGCCTGCTTGTCCGGTGAAAAGCCGTATGCGCTGACAGATGACATTGTTGACTGGACAATGAGCATCGCGCCCGGCGCTGACTGCATTCAGGGACTTCGCTGGTCAACCATGCGGATCGATCTTGTTTCGGTCGTAGGTGCTCCAAAGAGCGGCAAGGTTGTCGTTGTTGGATCCGGTTTTCGGTATTTTGCCGATCCGGGCTTTCATGGATCGGATTCCTTCACGGTGGTGGTGTCAGGCAAGAACCTGAAGACGCCAGGCAACTCGATCCTTCACATCGAAGTAAAGGCCCGCGAGCCGATGCAGGTATCCTCTGCTCAAAAAATAGACTAGTGCTGCGCAGGCTGGGCCAATCGCCCATGCTCCGATAATTGTTTTTGTCAGTGTCGCGCTCTGGAATTGCAGACCAACTCAGGCGGCGCGATTGCCGCGCGCGATTTCCTTTTGCTTGTCGAATTCAGCCCGGCGCCGCGCCAGTTCTTCCGGACTCATTTGCGCGATGTTATTGTAGTCGAGCTTCCAGCTGGCATCCGCGCTCCAGCGTAGCGGCGACTGCACCGTGGTGCGCGCGACGATTGCCGATTCGAGCAAGCCGAGCGCCAGCTCGAGCGTCTGCGCCTGCGAGGCTGCGCCATGTGGCTTGCCGGCGGAATTGCCGAGCGGGAAGTCGCTGAACAGAAAGCGTGGCGCCGCGGTGTGCTCGGCGATGTCCTTGGCGCATCCCATCACCACAGTCGCGATGCCGTTGGCTTCGAGATGGCGCGCCACCAGCGCCGAGGTCTGGTGGCAGACCGGGCAGTTCGACACGATCACTGCAACATCGACCTGGTCGGCGACGCAGCGTGCCAGAATGTCTGGGACATCAATATCGATGGTGACGCGATGGCTGCGGTTGGTGGGCGCCGAAGCAGCGCGATGCGACCTCGCCGATCCGGCCCGTGGCTTGCGCCTTCATCATTTTCTCGAAACTGTCGGCGCGATCACTCCGAAGCCAAAATGCCGGTTCTTCAGCGCCTGTTCGCTCGCCGGCTTTCCCCGATTCCAGCCGCCCGGTAGCCGCGTTCGGCTCCAGCGTGAGCCAGCGTCGCGAGGATATTTTCAGCGCAGACGATGCGGTTCCGGCCGGAATGCTTGGCCGCATACAGCGCCTCGTCGGCCTGCATGAGCAGCCAATCGGCGGAAACGGTTTCATCCGGAACCCGCGTCGCGATGCCAATGCTCAGCGTCACCGACGGTCCGGCGCCTACGGCGCCGTGCTTCAGTTGAAGTTTGGCAAGGACGGCACGGAGACGTTCGGCCACCTTGCAGGCGCCCTTGTGGTCGGTCTCGGGCATGATGATCGCGAACTCTTCACCGCCATATCGAGCCGAAAGATCGGCCGGTCGAAAGGCAGTCTCACCGATGATGGCGGCCACCGCGCGCAGACACTCGTCGCCCTGTTGATGGCCGTGCAGATCGTTGTAGAGCTTGAAATGGTCCACGTCGGCCAACAACAGCGACAACGGCTTTTTTGTCCGTTCCGCGCGGGCCCATTCCGTCACGAGCGCCTGATCGAACGATCGCCGATTGGCGAGACCGGTCAGGCCGTCGCTGGACGCCAGCGTCTTCAGCGTTGCCTCCGCGCGCTTTTGGTCGGTCATGTCGCGCAAGGTTTCGACAATGGCGATCAGCTTGCCCTCCTCATCGTGAACGGGGCTGGCATCAATGGCGAGGTACAATTGATTGCCCAATTTGGGCATGACGCACCAGTTCTCGGCGCTGAAGCCAACTCCGTCAGCAATTGCATGTTGCGAATAAAGTTGGGCCAATTTGTCCGGCCGCCCCAAAGCGACCAGGTCGGCCAGGCAATACCGTTTGGTTTCATAGAAAGCGCGCCAATGCAGGTTGGTCCCCAGCACTTCCGCCGCCATGACGCCGGTCAGGCGTTCACAGGCCCGATTCCAGATCACGACCTGCCGCTTTGGATTCAGCACGAAGGTAGGAACAGCCAGATGCTGCATCAGGCGCGCGGCGTAGGCCTGTGCGACATCCATAGCGGGACTCATTTGAATCGATCCCCTCATTGTTCTCGACTTGAGTTCAAGTAGTTGCGCTCAGTAAGCCAGCGATGAATGGAAGGGCCGTTAGCAATTCAAGTTAGCGGAAAGTTAAATAGCAGCGGCGCAACCAGGCCGGACTACCAAATTACCGGACAGGCATCGGGTTTCTTGTCAGGCTGGCCGCTTGCCTGGGCTATGCTGACCGGCAAGGACGCATCAAGCTTTCGCTCGATCGATGCTCATTGTTCTGACATCAGACCGGTTCGAAGATGGGCGCCGAGATCGGGAACATTACGCGCGGCCACGTGCATCGTGGGCGGCGGAGCCCGTTTCGCGTGGGGGAATTTGGCATAGAATAGATCGAGATGCCGTTAACCCCGACGCGAGCAAACCAACGCCCGCGAACATCGTCCAAGAGGATCCCGAGCTATGGCAACGCCCGATCTACCGGCTGCCCCGCGCCCGATCGCGGAGATCGCCAGCTATCACGCCCATATCTATTACGATGTCGCGACGACAAGAGCGGTGGCCGAGCAATTGCGGGCATGGATCGGCGAGCGCTTCACGGTCCGGCTCGGCAGTTGGCACGACAGGAAAGTCGGCCCGCATGACCAGCCGATGTATCAGGTCGCCTTCGCGCCGGAGGTCTTTGCAACGCTGGTGCCCTGGCTGATGCTGAACCATCTCGGCCTCAGCATCCTGATCCACCCGAACACGGCAAATCCCCTCCGGGATCATACCGTCGACCCGTTCTGGATCGGAACGCCGCTGCCCGTCCATGACGAAAAGCTGCCCAGCCACGCGGAGGCCGAAGCCGCGCCGGAGCCCAATACGACGCCGCATCTGCCGGCCTGACGTCTGGCGCGCGCCATATACGGTTGCTGGATTGGTCAAGACAATACTGATTGGCTCCCTTCCGGAAATGCCAGTTCGTCTGAGAAGTCATAGGCCGTCAGCCTCATGGCGCTTGGGTCAAGGAAATATTTCTCGCAAACGACGCCGTCAGCGCAGCAGCGGCGATAGCAGAATTCGATAATCCGCCGTCGAGCGGCCTTTTATTTCATCTGATCGATCAGCAAGTATTCGAACAATTGATAGACCTTCACTTCGAAGCCCCGCCAGTCCTCTTGCTTGATAATCCTGCCCGAAAACTGAAACGCAATGCTTGCGTCAGCCCCCACGCATTTGTCTGAGCCACAGAAGTTAAAGTAATCACACGATATGCCGGGGAAGAAATCGGGGTGGCTGGCGTCAGGTCGAACATACGTTAGACTCAAGGGATGCTTGCTCGTTTCGAACTCGGCCCAACCGGTGGCCTTGATTCGAGCGTCATCGGGCGCCAAATCTGCGCTCAGCCGCGCTGACCGAGCGGCCGCGTACTCACAACCAGCCTGCGCTCCTTCGCCAATAACGAGGCTCGCAGAAAATGAGGGAAAGTCAGAGCGTGGAAATTGTCCAAGATACAAGCCCTTTCGTTCCATCAAGTTGGGAATTTTGACATAGACCAGCCTCGCATCAGAGAAGAGCTTCTGCGCCAAATCCGGTTCGGCGATAATCTCTTTCAGCGACATTCGGCTTTTTAGCTGATAGCGATCGGTAAACTCTATATCATTCGCATCTGCTGCATCCGCCGGAAATGCAAGCCGAACGTTCTTCACTTGAATGATCACTCTCCCGTCAGGCAACTTTTCCCACGGAGTAGCGATGGCTGCGTTAGCGTTTGCCAGAATTGACCCTGCGCCCGCGAGGGCCAATGAAATCAAGCGAACAAAAGGCGACGCTGCGATCCACTTCAAAGCTGCAACTCCGGGTCGACCAAGCGGCTATCCGTTGACGCATGGACGCTAAAGTGCCTCCCGCGATCCGACAAGCAAAGATTGTACAAAATCATAAACTACCTAAAACGATCCGAAAGTTTTCGACTGCTGTGAACGCCGGCGAATTTCATCTCTCCCTCAACTCTCCTGATAGCATAGTAGCGGCGACGTCAGATATTCGATCAGGCGACGCTTGCCGGTCTTGATCTCGCCCCGGCGCCCGAACACTCCAGGCATGCTTCCAACACGGGACCGACCACCACGGTCGGTGAGCGGTTCGGGTGACCCGCCAAGGTACTACCTTGGCGCTCCCTTCCAGATCGGCACCTGTTGCTGGCAAACTGCAGGCCCGCCTGTGATTCGCTGATGCCTTGAGGATCCATGAACGAGACCCTGATATCGGCCTGCACGATGTTTCTCATTCCGGCAACGCTGTTGTTCGGCGCCTTGGGTGTCGCCAACTCATCCTTCCTCAAAATGTTGGTCTGCCTGCTTGGCGTGGCCACCACCGGAATATGGCTTTATCGAATATGGCGGTGGACGAGCTTGAGCCTGATCGACCGCAGAACGGCGCTCGTTTTGGCGGGCGTGTATGCATGCGCGTGGGTGGTGACATTCCTGGTGCAACTAAGGAATGTGTTCTCGTCGCGGTGACGCTAATCCCCTGTGCAAGCTGACCGCTGCCAGACTCCAGTCCAACTGGATAAGAGCAGGGGGCAACGTCACGCGCCATAGCCGCGAATTTCAACACGCGACGCGATCATCCTGGTTCCTCGGTCCACTTTGTAACATTCACCAAATCGTTGCACGTCGGAACGATCGGACTGACCGCGCATTGCCTCAGATCACAGGCAACAAAAGGAAAGCGCAAATGGATCGCGAAAACGTCAAGGGTTTCGCTGAAAAAACCAAGGGCACGATCAAAGAAGGTGCCGGTAAAATGATGGGTGATAAAGACATGGAGACCGAAGGCAAGGTCGACAAGGTCAAGGGCGATGCGCACAACGCTGCCGGTAACCTGAAGGATGCCGGGCGGAGTGCCGCCGACGCACTAAAGAAATAGACCTATCACTCGAAATTGAGCCGCCTTCGGGCGGCTTTCTTTTTGGGCCTTCAACTTGGTCGGTGGCTCAAGCGCCTATTGCTGGTTCGGCTTGCGGATTGCCCTTGTTCCTCCGGTCGAACTCTGACACTTTCGAATTGACCGGCGCGGCGAGGAGCGACCATGCCCCAGATGACAACGACGATACGGCCCACCAAAATCAGCGTTGGCGTTCGTCCAGATGCGCCCGAGCGCGTGGTTCTGATGCTGGAGGATGACGAGGAAGGCGTTCACGCCATCGACATCACCTTGTCTCAGGCCGAGGCCACGATCGCTGCCCTTCAGGAAGAGATCGCGCGGCGTCGGCTAATGTCGTGAGCGGCGCCTCATACGACGGCACGCACATTCAATTGCAGCCGAATAGGCAGCGGCGCGGGAAAAGAAAAGCGAATCGTCATTCCGATTAGCAATCCACTTAAAGCGGTGCTTGACGCTCGCTGCTCCGAAAAGGCGAAGGCACCATCCTGACACCTTCGGCGAAGCTTGGACACGCGAAGGCTTTCGCAGCCGGAATTTCATCGCCTTTCTCGATCAGCACAGCCCATGAACAAAAACTGCAAACCGGACTGCAAACTGCGCAATCCGTTCTACTTCTGTGTCACGCTATGTCTTTGAAAAGCTTGGTGGGCGCACCAGGGCTCGAACCTGGGACCCGATGATTAAGAGTCATCTGCTCTACCAACTGAGCTATGCGCCCGGAACCAGCCGGGAAAAGCCTTTACTTGTGACTTGTGCGCGTCGTTTAGCAAAGCGACCTTATGATGTCCAGCAAGGCAGTGGCGTTTTCCCGACCCGTCAGCATGGCTTAAATATCAGAAAAGCCACCGGATTCCGGTGGCTTTTCCTGTGTCTCAACGGCCAGCGCTGCTCCTGATCAGAGCCGTTCGGGACCGCTCTGGTCGCTGCGCTGCCCGTCCCAGTCGCCACGATCCATGTGATGCTCGAATTCGCGCTGGCGCCAGCCGCCACCACCAAAGCGATGCCCCATATGGGTCAGGATCTTGAGACGGCGCTTCTGGCCGTCGTCCAGCACCTTATAGAGCGGATCGGCGGCATCAGCGATCTTCTTCATCGCGGTCGCCGAGGCCGCCATATTGTCGGCGCGCTCGCGCAGCCGCGCCACCGGATTGTCCTGCCTCTCGGCATCCTGATCATCCGGCTTGGCGTTCATCCGTGCATTGGCGCGGTCTATCCGCATTTTCGCAAAATCCCGCACCGCCGCTTCAACCGGCGGCCAAAGCTTTTCCTGATCCGGCGTCAGCTTGAGGCCGACATGCACGGCTGCGATCCGCGCATCGGTCAGGGCCGCCCGGTCCTCGGTGCTCAGCCGCATATGTTCGCGAAACCACGGGCTGTGCTGGGCATAAACCATGGTGGTGCCGGTGATGGCGAGCGCGGCGACGCCGGCGAGCAGGATCTTCCTCATACGAACCTCCTTTTACGAGTTGGATCGAGGATGGAGGCGCTTCCATGTGCAATCAACTTACAGTTTCGCAACAGAGCCTTCTCTTACCAAGTTGTAATCTCATTGTCTTTTTCAAGACCGTGCGCCTTCAAGACAGATGCCGTTAATTGACAGCACGTGCAAACAACCGGACCGTTCAGAGCATGCCGAGCAGATGCGGTAGCCACAGCGATATCTCGGGAACATAGGTGATCAACGCCAGGAAGATCAGCATCGCGCACAGCCATGGCAACACTGCGACCGTGATCTCGCTGATTCCCATCTTGACGATGCCGCTGGCGATATAAAGGTTGAGTCCGACCGGCGGGTGGCAAAGTCCGACTTCGGTGTTGACGATCATCAAAACGCCGAGATGCACGGGGTTGATGCCGAGCTTGGTGGCGAGCGGATAAAGGATCGGCGCCATGATCAGGAGGATCGACGACGGATCCATCACGTTGCCGGCCGCGAGCAGGATCACGTTTACCACCAGCAGGAAGGTCCAGATGCCGAAATTCTTGTCGATGATCCAGGCTGCCATCTCCTGCGGGATCTGCTCATGCGTCATCAGGAACGAGAACAGCACCGCATTGGTGATGATGTAGAGCAGCATCGAGCTCATGCTCGCAGCCTGCAGCAAGACCTTCGGCACCTCGCTGAGTTTCAGCTCCTTGTAGACGAATACGGTGATGACGAAGGCGTAGACCGCGGTCACCGCGGCAGCCTCGGTCGGCGTGAAGATGCCGCCATAGATGCCGCCGAGCACGATCGCGATCAGGGCCAGACCCCAGAAGCTCTCGCGGAAGGCGCTGAGCTGTTGTCGGAAGGTCGCCTTGGGCATCCGCGGGTAGTCGTTGCGCCTGGCGATGAACCAGGTTACCCCCGCCAGCATCAGCGCCAGCAGGATGCCGGGCACGATGCCCGCCATGAACAGCGCACCGATCGAGGTGTTGGTGGATGCGCCATACAGCACCAGGATGATCGACGGCGGCACCAGAATGCCTAGCGCGCCGGAAGTCGCGATCACGCCGACGCCGAACCGGCGGGGATAGCCGTACTCCACCATCGCCGGCATCATGATCGAGCCAATCGCCACCACGGTCGCGACGCTGGAGCCGGAAATCGCAGCGAACATCGCGCAGGCCGCGACGCCGGCGAGGCCCAGCCCACCGTTGAAATGGCCGACCACCGATGTGGTGAACCTGATCCTGCGTCGCGCTACGCCACCGCGAGTCAGGAAGATGTCGGCAAGAATGAAGAACGGAATCGCCATGATCCCGAAATTATCGAGACCGGAAAACAGTTTCAGGCCGACGCTCTCGATCGGCACTTCGGTCATGGTGAACAGGAAGGTCAGCACGGCCAGGCCGAGCGAAATCGAGATCGGTATGCCCGTCAGCATCAATGCGAACAGCATCCGAAGATGAAGGCAGCGCTCATCATGCCTCTCCGGTCGCGATCGGCGCTGCCGGGCTGGTCACTTCGATGCCGTCGACATTGGTCGCATCGTGATGCGGCAGCTCGCCGTTCTTCCAGAACGACCAGCAGACCTGGAGGAAACGGAAGCACATCAGATAGGAGCCGAGCGGAATGCAGGCATAGACGATCCAGCTCGGCAGTTCGAGAGCCGGCGATACCTGGTCGGTGCTCATCAGCTCGATTACGAACTTCGCGCCCATGGTGCCGACGATTGCGGTGAACAGCGCACTGCCGAGCAACCCGAACAGGATGACCCCCTTGCGCCAAGGGTTGTTCAGCCGCTTGATCAGCACGTCGACGCCGACATGGATGCCGGTTCGCACGCCGTAGGCCGCGCCGAACTTCGCCATCCAGATGAACATGTAGATGCACAGCTCCCGCGACCAGGCGATCGTGCGCCGCCCGGCCGGACCGCCGCGGCGCCCCATGCGTATGCGGCTTCAGCCGCTCAGTTCATCGGGCTCTGGCCCGTTTCCTTCATGAACTCGTCGATCAAGGGCTGACCGACGCGGGGGGCCACGTCCTTGTAAACCGGCATCATCGCCTTGCGCATCGCCTCGTTCTGCTCGGGCGTCAGCGTGATGATCTCGCTCTTGCCGGTCTTCTTGATGGCCTCGAGGGCTTCCTCGTTGTCCTGGGCGGAGGCGCCGTTGCCATACTCGGTGGCTTCCTTCATCGCCTTGCTCAGTTCGTCGCGAATATCGTTCGGCAGTCCATCCCAGAATTTCTTGTTCACGACCACGACGTAACCGATATAGCCGTGATTGGTGACCGTCATGTACTTCTGCACTTCGTGCATTTTCTGGGTGTAGATGTTCGACCAGGTGTTTTCCTGCCCATCCACCACGCCGGTCTGCAGCGCCTGATAGACGTCGCTGAAGGCCATCACCTGCGGGATCGCGCCGAGCGCGCGGAATTGGGCCTCCAACACCTTGGAGGACTGGATGCGGAATTTCAGGCCCTTGTAATCCGACGGATCGATCAGCTTCTTGTTGGCGCTCATCTGCTTGAAGCCGTTATCCCAGTAGGCAAGCCCGGTCATGCCCTTGCTGTCCAGCAGCTTCAGCAGCTTGGCGCCGAGCGGACCGTCGGTGACTTTGCGCAGCGCCTGGCGGTCCGGCAGGATGTAGGGCAAATCGAACACCTCGAATTCCCT